>JBDGSW010000189.1:0-28269 GCA_042217345.1 Haloarculaceae archaeon | reverse complement strand
GGCGGATCGACTCGGCGACGCGGTCGACCGAGTCCTCCAGGCCGAGGCCGCGAAAGAGGGCGTAGAGCCCGAGCATCGCCGAGGTGAGCCCCAGCACGGCCCCCGGCAGCCCGAGGAGGTCCGCGACGATCGCCAGGGGATAGATCAGGAGGAGGATGCCCAGCGGGACGAGGATCGTCCCCCGGGTCTCGGGGTCGTCGAGCACCTGCTTGATGGTGTAGTACATCGACTCCAGGTCCTGGGCCTGGCGGACGACGACGCGGCGGACGCCGTCGATGTAGACGCGCGAGCGGATGACGGGCAGGACCGACTCGTCCTGGGCGCCGTCGGTGACGACGACCGCGCGGACGTCCTCGGAGGTCGAGAGGCTCGCCAGCAGCTGGTCGACCTCCTCGCCGACGGCGCGGTTGGCGGCGACGTCGCCGGCGTCGACGCCCGTGACGACGGCCACCTCGACGCGCTCGTCGGTGATCGAGTCGTGGAGGTGGACGCCCTCGAACAGGACGTTGACGTCGCTGTCCTCGGGGTCGGCGGTCGCCAGCGCGACGGCGGCGTCCTCGACGGCGTCGCGGCCGACGACCGGCGTCTCCACGTCGGTCTTGCGGCCGAGGTCGTCGTCGAGGTCCACGCACAGGACCAGCAGCATCACTCGACGGTTCGCCCGTCCGACCTATAAAGGTTGCACGGCGAATACGTCGGCGAACCGCCACCGCGCCCTCGGGCAATCGCGGGCGGGGCGGACGCCGGTGCCGACCATGCGCTCGGCGGGCAGCGTCCGCACCGCTGCGTCAGTGCGCGCCGGCCTCGGTCGTGGCCTCGTAGGTCTGCTCGCCGGCCTCGATGGGGACGTCGAGCCAGTTGTCCATCGGCGGCAACGGACACTCGTAGCGGTCGGAGTACGCGCAGGTCGGGTTGTACGCCTCGTTGAAGTCGAGGATCCACGCGCCGTCGTCGGTGCGGTGGGTCTCGGGTTCGAGGTCGAGGTAGCGGCCGGCGCCGTAGGTCTCCTCGCCGCTGGTCTCGTCGCGGAACGGCACCCACAGCCGCTGTTCGTCGGGGTCGCCCTTGTACGCCGTCAGCGACACGTCGGCGCCGTCGACGGCGAAGTGGAACTGCCCCCACTCGTAGTAGGTCTGCTCGCCCTCGGTGCTGGTGCCGACCGTGATCGGCTCGTGGTCGTCGAACTCGTCGAGTGCGAGTTCGTAGCGGTACCCGGGGTCGATCGGGTAGTACGAGAGTCCCTCGAAGGCCTCGCGCTCCGGCTCGGGCAGCGGGGAGTGTGGATTCTCCCCGAAGTAGCGGTCTTTCTCCTCGCGGTGCGCCTGGAGTTCCGCTTGCCAGTCCGTGCTCATGGGTAGTGGTTGGTGCTCGACGACCGTCAGTGACGGGGTCGCCGGGCGCGCCGTGCCGGTAGTATTGTTCCCCTGGGACAAAAGTGAGGTGCCGAACGTGACGGGGTGACGCCGATCGATACGGCCTGGGATGCATCGGCCACTCGGGGCCGATGGAGGTGTGTCGGACGGTGGCTGGGGCTGGTGGGGGTCGGGCCGTCGCTATTAGTTTGTGGGAATGGGACAATTCTTTATCAGCCATGCGGTCGTACGTGGGGCCATGAGCGAGCCAGTGGTGATCGTCGGCGGCGACGCGGCGGGCATGAGCGCGGCGAGCAAGTACAAGCGCGACGCGCCCGACGACGAGGTGATCGTCTTCGAGAAGGGCGAGTGGGTGTCCTACGGCGCGTGCGGCCTGCCCTACTACGTCAAAGGCGAGATCGAGGAACTCGAGGACCTGGTGTCGGTCACGCCGGAGGCCTTCCGCGAGGAGCGCGGGATCGACCTCCGGACGGGCCACGAGGTGACATCGATCGACCGCGAGCACCGGACGGTCACGGTCGAGGGCCCGGACGGCGCCTTCGAGCAGTCCTACCGCGACCTCCTCGTCTCGACGGGCGCACGGGCGGTCGAGCCCCCGCTGGACGGCATGGGCCTCGAGGGCGTGTACACGCTGCACAGCATGGCCTCGGGGCGCGAACTGCGCGGGGCCGTCGATCCCGAACGCGACGCCGCGGCGTACGCCGACGCCGAGGCGCCCGAGGCGGTGGGCATCATCGGTGGGGGCTACGTCGGCATCGAGATGGCCGAGGCGTTCGCCGCCCGCGGGCTCGACGTCCACGTCTTCGAGATGCTGCCGCACACGCTCCAGCCGTTCGGCCCCGAGGCTGCCGAGGTCGTGGAGGACCACCTCCGCGCGCAGGGGGTCAGGCTCCACCTGGACACGCCCGTCGACGCGATCGTGGGCGACGAGCGCGTCGCGGCGATCGCGGCCGGCGACGCGGACGTGCCGGTCGACCTCGCGCTGGTGGGCGTCGGCGTCGCGCCCAACGCCGACCTCGCCGAGCGGGCGGGCATCGAGGCCGGAGAGACGGGGGCGATCGCGACCGACGAGTACGGCCAGACGAACGACGAACACGTCTACGCGGCGGGCGACTGCGCGGAGGCGACCAACGTCGTCACCGGCGAGCCCGACCACGTCCCCCTCGCGCTGACGGCCAACCGCGCCGGCCGGGCCATCGGCGCCACCCTGGCCGGTGATCCCACGCCGGTCGGCGAGATCGCGGGCACGGCGGCGGTGAAGGCGTTCGACCTCGAGGTGGCGCGGACGGGCGTCATCGACGAGGAGCGCGCCCGCGAGGCCGGTTTCGACCCGGTCTCGGTGACGATCACGGCCTCCTCGCGCGCGCACTACTACCCCGGTGGCTCGGAGATCCAGCTCACGTTCGTCGGCGACCGCGAGTCCGGTCGCCTGCTCGGCGCGAGCATGGTCGGCCGCGAAGGCGTCGCCAAGCGCATCGACACCGTGGCGACCGCGCTGTCGGCCGGCATGACCGTCGACGAGGTCGAGTACCTCGATCTGGCGTACGCGCCGCCGTTCAGCCCCGTCTGGGACCCGGTGCTCACCGCCGCGAAGGTCCTCGCCGGCAAACTGGAGTGATCGGGTCGGCCGCTACCCCTTACGGTACCCTCCGACTCTCACTGTGGCTGTAGTGTACGGAACGGACAATATGGATACTATCGTCAATCCTTGGCGCACTCGAGACGGCAGATTGGGCTGGTGGGAGGGCGTCTGTCGGTGTCTCTGCACAGGCTGTATTGAACAAGTCGTGCAAAACCACTAAGTAGCTGCGGCGCCTACGAGAGAGTGATGAGTGAGACTGACGAAGTACGAGAATCGACGCGTGCGGGTCCCTCGGACCCGATCCACGTCTCGGGCGGCGACGAGCTCCGCGAGGTCGTCGACGACTACGACGTGGTCCTGACGGACTTCTACGCCGACTGGTGTGGCCCGTGCAAGATGCTCGAGCCGATCGTCGAGACGATCGCGGCCGAGACCGACGCGGCCGTCGCGAAGGTCGACGTCGACGCGAACCAGCAGCTGGCCGCCCAGTATCAGGTCCAGGGCGTGCCCACGCTCGTCCTGTTCGCCGACGGCGAGCCGGCCGAGCGGGTCGTCGGCGTGCGCGACGAGTCGTCGCTGACGTCGCTCGTCGAGCGCCACGCCTGAGCGACTACCGGCTCCCTCGTTCGGTTCCCCCTCTTCCGGTTTTCGCCGCTGCGAGCAGCCGTGCTGCCCCTCGTCCGCGGTCGGTCGCGGCCCGCTCGCGCCCGAAGTCGCACGCCTTTTGACGCTCGACCGGTAACGAGCGGTACCGAATGATCTCGAAGGGCTGCGAGCAGTGTGCGCAGGGCGGCAAGCTCGTCCTGTTCGTCTACGGCTACTGCGACCAGCGCGATTGCTTTTACTGCCCCCTCGGCGAGAACCGCAAGAACGTGACGGACGTCTACGCCAACGAGCGTCGCGTCGAGGACGACAGCGACGTCCTCGAGGAGGCCGAGCGCATGGACGCGCTGGGTGCCTCGATCACCGGCGGCGAGCCCCAGGAGGCGATGGGCCGCACCACCCGGTATCTCTCGCTGCTGAAAGACGAGTACGGCGAGGACTTCCACACGCACCTCTACACGGGGATCACGGGCGGACGCGAGAACATGCGCCGGCTGAGCGAGGCCGGCCTCGACGAGATCCGCTTTCACCCTCCCTACGAACAGTGGGGCGACCTCCACGGCACCGAGTGGGAGGACATCCTCTACATCGCTCGCGAGGAGGGGCTGACCCCGGCGTTCGAGATCCCGGGCATCCGCCCCGAACCGGAGTTCCTGGAGTTCCTCGACGAGGGCGCCGCCGACTTCTGTAACGTCAACGAGTTCGAGATGAGCCAGGGCAACTACCGGCGGATGCAACAGCAGGGCTTCGAGCTCAAAGAGGGCCACATGAGCGCCGTCGACGGGTCGCGCGAGGAGATCCTCGAGGTGATGGGCGACCACGAGCAGGTGTACTTCTGTACCTCGGTGTTCAAGGACGCCGCCCAGCACCGCCGGCGGCTCAAGCGGATGGCCCGCAACGTCCGCCGGCCGTTCGACGAGGTGACCGACGACGGCACGCTGGTCTACGGGAAGACCTGGGCCGACCCCGAGCGCTTCGAGGCGCTGGGCGTCCCCGAGGAGTACTACACCGTCAAGTCCGACCACGTCGAGGTCGCGTGGTGGCTGCTCGAGGAGATGGTCGACGACGGCGATCTAGAGGAGGGTGAGATCGTCGAGCAGTACCCGTCCTACGACGGACAAGTCGTCGAGCGGACGCCGGTGGCGTAGGGCGCGAGCGACCGTCGGGAGCGAGCGGTTTCTAGAAACTGCAGACTCGATTTAAAACTAATTGGACCTGGATCAAGAGGGCGAATTCCTCAAATATGTACGAGGCTGGAAAGGTGAGTTTGTAATTTGAGGTACTACGGCGAATATGATCGAGAGACGAATACGAGGTTAAGTGGAATTAGGCGCTAAGTCCCCTTCCTCAAGGAGCAACGCAGGGAGCGAAGCGACCGAGTAGCGCAGTAGGGAGGGGATACAGCGCCGCACAGTTCTCAAACACGTTCGCCGCCCGGCCCACAGGCCCACGCAATCACAACCCTTATTTGTGTAGTTTGTGTATAGTGTGGTGTGGCAACGCGCAAGAACATCTCCATCCGAGACGACCAAGAGGAGTGGATTCAGGATAACCACCTGAATCTCTCCTCGTTCGTCCAAGAGAAACTGGACGAACTTATCGAAGAACGAGAGTCATAGATGCAGTACAACTACAAGTATCGACTCAACCCGTCAGAAGCCCTCACCGAGACACTTCTGCACCACGTCGATACTTGTAGACAACTCTACAACCACGTCCTCTACAAACTCAACGAGACGGCCGAAATCCCTGCTCGCTACGAGGTGCAGGGACAACTCCCTGACCTCAAAACGTGGTGGGACGGCCTGAACGACGTTCACTCGAAAGTGTTGCAGATGGTCGTCAAGCGCGTCTACGACAACCTCTCCACGCTCAAAGCGCAGAAGGAGAACGGACGCGCCGTGGGGATGCTCAAGTGGAAACCGCCTCGGGAGTATCGGTCGCTCACCTACAACCAGTCCGGCTTCAAACTCAAGAATACGAGTGGTCGGCCCGTGTTGTGGTTGAGTAAGATTGGTGAGATTCCGATTCACCTCCACCGAGACATTCCCGAGAACGCGACCATCAAACAGGTCACGGTCAAGCAAGAACCGACAGGTAAGTGGTTCGCCACGTTCGGCATCGACGTGAACGAAGACACGCCCGAGAAGCCGGAGACACCCGAGAAAGTCGTCGGTCTCGACGTAGGTATCCTGAAGTACGCCCACGACACCGACGGGTACGCCATCGAAAGCCCCGACTTCAGCGACGAGCGCGAACGGTTGGAACGCGCACAGCGCGACCTCTCGCGGAAACAGCACGGCTCTGCGAATTGGGAAAAACAGCGCCGGGTTGTGGCCGAACGCCACGCCGAGTTGAAGAACAAGCGCCGTGACTTCCTCCACAAACTCTCGAACTACTACGCCCGCGAATACGACCTTGTGGCCGTAGAGGACTTGGACGCGAAGGGTTTGGTGGAACTACCGAGCAATTCCCGCAACCGTGCTGGCGCGGCGTGGGGGACGTTCCTGCGGATGCTTGACTACAAGTGCGACCGAGAGGGAACGCACTTCGTCGCCGTGAATCCGCGTGGTACGACAAAAGAGTGCGCCGCCTGCGGCGTTTCGACGGAGAAGCCGCTGTGGGTGCGTGAACACTCGTGTCCGGCGTGTGGGTTCGAGGCGGATAGAGATGCGAACGCGGCGTGGAATATTCTTTCCACGATCAATGTGGCTTTGAATCTCTGGTACGTGTTTACCCCGAGGTCTCAACAACCGGCACAGTCTGCTCTCGTGAGCCCCTGCCTCAAGGAGCCGCCGAAGGCGGCGAGTAGGCAGGGGTAGTTCACTCCCACTGTGGCGGCCAGTCATCGAGGGCGGTCGATCGACCTACTCTCAGTCGTCGGCCGCCAGCAGTTCGTACCCGTGCTCGCTCAGTTCGTCCTCGACGAAGACGAACACTCGACCGTCGACGGCGCCGGGGTCGGCCTCGACGACGATCCGGTGGGACTCGTTTCCGACAGATACGCCGGGGAAGGCGGTGGTCTCCTCCCCAGGCTCGAGCAGCACCCGTCCGACGCCCGACTCCCGCAGGATGTCGCCGTGGGTCTTGAGGTCGTTCACGTACGTGAGCACGCCCTGCGAGCCGTCGGCGTCGGTCACGAGGACGTGGACGTCTTTGCCCGGCGGGGTGCGGACGCGCTCGCCACGTGCCTCGGGGACGCCGCGGTAGTAGACCGTGCGTCCGTCGAGGTACTCGACGGCGACGCCGTCCTCGTGGAGGTCGACGGCGAGCGTGCTCGGCGAGATCTCCTCGCGGATGGTCATCGGCGTCGCTAGTCGCGGCCACGCCAAAAGCGTGCCCGTCCGCGCCGGGCGGCCAGCTGGCACCAGCGAGCGCACCGAGGAACCCGTCGGGCAACCATCACAGGTAAGTGGGGACGACCCGGAGTGGCGAGCGATGGAAGGTCGGGCACAGGCCCCCGCGGCCGGCACGGTCCTGAACGCGCTCGCCACGGGAACCGGATCGGCGTTCGCCATCGACGTCTACACGGAGGCGACCGTCGAGCTGACCGACGAGCCAGGCGTGACCGGTGAGATCGCCGACGCGCCCGACGCGGACACCCGCCTGATCGAGCGCTGCGTCGAACTGACGGCCGAGCGCCACGGAGAGGGCCAGGGCGGGCAGGTACGCACTGAAAGCGAGGTACCCATGGCCTCCGGGCTGAAGAGCTCGAGCGCCGCCGCCAACGCTACTGTCCTGGCGACGCTGTCAGCCCTGGACGCCGCGGACGCGGTCGACCGCACGGCGGCCTGTCGGCTGGGCGTCGAGGCGGCCCGCGACGTCGGCGTGACGGTCACGGGGGCGTTCGACGACGCGAGCGCGAGCATGCTCGGCGGCGTCACCGTGACCGACAACACCGAGGACGAACTGCTGGCCCGCGAGGAAGTCGAGTGGGACGTCCTCGTGTGGACGCCCCCGGAGCGGTCGTTCAGTGCGGACGCCGACGTCGAGCGCTGTCGGCAGGTGGCCCCGATGGCCGACCTCGTCGCCGACCTGGCGCTCTCCGGCGAGTACGAACGGGCGATGACCGTCAACGGGCTGGCGTTCTGCGCGGCGCTGGGCTTCCCCAGCGAGCCGCTCGTCGAGGCGATGGGACGGGTCGACGGCGCGTCGCTGTCGGGCACCGGCCCGAGCTTCACGGCCGTCGGCGATCGAAGCGATTTGGAACAGTTACAAGAGGTCTGGAGCGAACGGGAGGGTACGACATGGCTCACGACGACGCAGACGACCGGCGCACGGACGAGATGAACCTCGACGAACTCCGCGAGGAGATCCGCGAGATCGACCACGACATCGTCGAGCTGATCGCCCAGCGGACCTACGTCGCCGAGGCGATCGCCGACGTCAAGGAACAACAGGGGCTGCCGACCACCGACGAGGAGCAGGAACAGGCCGTCATGGACCGCGCCGGCGAGAACGCCGAGCAGTTCGACGTCGACGCCAACCTCGTCAAGGCGATCTTCCGGCTGCTGATCGAGCTGAACAAGGTCGAACAGCGAGAGTCTCGGTAGTCGATCTGCAGGACGCCCCACCGGCCGAGTCGCCCCGCGAACCCCGAACGGTTCCCTCCGGATCGTGACATTGATTGGGGCGCGGGGCGGAGCGTTCGGTACTTGACCCGTCTGACGACACGCTCCGCCACGGCGAGGGAATCAGTTGCCGGGGAGGGACGCTCGTAACCGATGGCGGCCGTCGCGTTCGTGTTGAGCGTCGCACTGGTCGCCGCGCTCTTTATGTCCTCCACGGTCGGGGCCAACAGCAACTCCGCGCCCGTCGCGCCGGCCGTCGGCGCGAACGCGCTGTCCGTGCTCCGGGCCGCGCTGCTCGTCGGCGTGGTCGCCGGGCTCGGCGCCGTCCTCCAGGGTGGGAGCATCTCGGAGACGATCGGCAAGGACCTCGTGACCGGCGTCGCGATCACGCCGCTGGCAGCGGCGGCCGCGCTGCTCACCGCGGCGACGCTCATCACGATCGGTAACTCGCGCGGGTACCCGATTCCGTCTGCGTTCACGGTCACCGGGGCGATGATCGGCGCCGGGATCGCCCTGGGCGGCGGCTTCGCGGTCCACGAGTACGTCGTCATCCTCGGCTTCTGGCTGGCCATCCCGGTCGTCGAGGCGGTCCTCGCGTACGGGCTCGCGCGCGGGCTCCGCAGCGAGGCCATCCCCGAAGCGGTCGGGATCCCCCTGCTGGCCGGCACCGTCGGCTACGCGCTGGCGAACGTCCAGTTGACGGTGATCCCGACGCCGTCGGGCGGCCAGGGGTCGATCGCCCGCTACGTCGCCGCGCAGCTCGCCCTCCTGCCGACGGACCTCGTCGGCTCGTACACCCTCGGGACGGCGGTCGTGAGCGCGCTCGTGGGGATCGCGGCCCTCGTCGCGACCCGACTGCTCATCCGGCGCGACGAGACCGCGGGCATCGACTAGTTCCTGATCGCGCTGGGGCTCGTCGTCGTGTTCACCAGCGGAGGGACCCAGGTCGGGCTCGCGACGGGGCCGCTGGAGGCGATCTTCGCGTCGGACCTGCACCTCGGGTCGATCTACCTGCTGGCCCTGGGCGGGGTAGGCATCCTCCTCGGCGCGTGGACGCGCGCGCCGAGGCTGATCCAGGCGGTCTCGAACGAGTACGCCGCCCTGGGCCCGCGGCGGTCGATCGCCGCGCTCATCCCCGCGTTCCTGATCGCCCAGCTGGCGATCGTCCTGGGCATTCCCATCTCGTTCAACAAGGTGATGATCGCCAGCATCGTCGGCAGCGGGCTGGCGGCGCGGTCCTCGGGCGGCGGCGTCTCGGTTCGGAAGGCCGGCATCACCGTCGGGTCGTGGATCGGATCGATGCTCGGCGCCGGCCTGCTCAGCTTCGGGCTGTACGCCCTCCTGCAATCGATTCCCGGCCTGAGCTGATCAGGAGACGACCTGGTCGATGATCTCCTCTTCGGCGGCCACCCGCTCCATCTCCGCGAACGTCTCGAAGTCGGTCGTCCTCGCGACGTAGGCGTCGAGGCGCTCGCGGTCGCCGTCTCGGAGGTCGCCGTCTCGCTCGGGCGACCACGGACTCGCTGCCCTGAACGCCTCGAAGGAGTCGAACTGCGTGTGATCGCGGACGAACGGGTCAGAAAAGGCCGCGTCCGAGTTGACACGCCTCCCCGCCTGTACGTCGCCGATTCGATCGAGGACCGTCTCGACCGTCTCCGCGATGGCCATATAGAGGTGCAGTCCGTGAGCCCAATAAGTGCTGTGGCGGACGGGTGAGCCCGGCCCGGCAAGGCGTTTTTACTTCCCCTCGGCGTCCCTAGGCCATGGACGGCTCCGATCGCGACGCGATCGGTGAGCGGGAGGACGCTCTCGAGACGCGGTCGCTCGTCGGCTCGGGGCGGGGACCGCTGGCGCGGTTCGTACGGTGGCTCCTCCTGGACGCTCACCGCTGGCTCGTCGCGGGCCTGATCTCGGCGTCAATCTTCGTGGTCACGCTCTTACTGTGGCGCTTCGGGCCCGTGCCCCAGCGGCGCCTCGTCGAGGGGAGCATCACCACGGGCGCGTTCTCGAACGGATTCGCGTCGCTGCAGGAGGTCACGGCCGACGTCGTCGTGCTCGTCCTCGCGATCAACCAGCTAGTGCTGTCGCCCGAACTGGGATCGGTCAAGAAACACCGCGAGCGATTCAACGAGGTGATGGAGTACCGCCGCGACGTCGGGCGCCGGGTGGACGTCCAGATCGCCCCTTCCCGGCCGTCGTTTTTCCTCCGGGCGCTGCTGGACACCGTGGGGGATCGCGCGAGCGCCGTCCAGGAGTCCGTCCGGTCTAGCGAGGACGCCGACCTGCGCCGACGCGTCGAGGAACTGGTCGACGCGGTGGAGTACGAGTCCGACCAGGTCCGGGAGAAGCTGGCGCGCCGGGACTTCGAGGACATCGGAATGTACCGCGCCGCGTGGGACTTCGAGACCGAGATCCAGATCGCCGAGCTCCGGCGGCTGCGCCGGCGCTACGACGACGTCCTCACCGAGGCCCAGGCCGACGTGATCGAGGACTTCCTCGTCGACCTGAAGCTGTTCGACACCGGCCGGGAGTACCTGACGACCGTCTACGTCCAGTCTGAGTTCATCAACTTCAGCCGCGCGCTGCTGGTGACTGGCCTCCTTGCACTGGTGACAGCGTCGTACGGCTCGCAGCTGTTTCGCCCGGCGGTCTTTCCCGGCTCGACGCTCGGCCTCCGGAACGTCTTCTGGGTCGTGAGCGCGGCCTACACGGTCGCGCTCTTCCCGTTCGCGCTGCTGGTCAGTTACGTCGCCCGGCTCGTCTCGATCACCAAGCGGACGCTGTTCATCGGGCCGTTCGTCCCGCCGAGCGATCAGCGCCGCCAGTCAGTCGTCGAGGACGCACAGCGGTGACGAACAGCGCGCCGAGGGGGCTATCTCGCCGCAAAGCCGCCCGTCCACCGCACTACGCGAGACCGATCGCGAGGAGGACGAATCCGACGACGCCGGCGACCGCGCCGACGGCAGTCGCCAGTCGGTCGCCCCACGAGACGACGCGCTCGAGCGAGAGCACAACGGTCAGGCCGGCCATCCACAGGAGGTTCATCGAACCGACGACGACCATGACGGCGAACAGCGCCCAGCAGCAGCCGACGCAGAAGACGCTGAACCGAACGCTCGTCGCTGCCGCGCCCCTGACCCCCGGCCGGTGGTGCGCCATCAGGAACCCCAGCGGGGTCCGACAGTACCGCAGACAGCGGTGCTTGTACGGCGAGAGCTGATACGTCGCTAGCCCCACGAGCGCGACGCCGACCAGGAGCGACCCGTGCTCGTCCGCGACGGCCGCGATGGGGACGACGGCGTTGACCGCCAGCGGAACCAGGCCGGTAAGCGTCCAGACGAGCGCGTACGCCCCCATGAATGCGCCGACGCGGGCGGCCGTCCCGACGCGGGAGTCCGCACCGATCGTTTTCCGGTACAGGGAGAAGAGTGGCACCGACGACGGGTACATCATCGCGATCATCATCGTCCCCCACATCACCAGGTAGAGGGCGATTCCGGTGGCGCCGTTGGCGAGCGCCATCGACTCGGGAGCGCCCGGGGCGGACATCGCCGTGGCGCTCCCGCCACCGGGCATCGGGAACAGCCGGGCGACGACGGCGATCCAGGCGAGCAGCGCGATGGCGTACGTGACGAGGGCGATCACCGGCAGCTCCTCGCGTCCGACGTGTCGCCGGACCGACTCAGCCATCAGCCACCGTCCGTCGCGCAGGCTGGGGCACGGCTCAGGAACCCGCCAGCTCGAAGTCGCCGAGGTAGGCGTTGCCCTCCGAGACGTCCCACGAGAAGTCCTCGTCGTACGACGCCGTGGCGGTCGAGGACTTGCCGGTGTTCATCACGAAGTCCGACGTGAGCGGGTGGGGGGTGATCCTGCCGGGCTCCTCGTTGAACCCGTCCAGAACGGTGGCCTTCACCGTCGTGACGTCGCCGATCTCGATCGCGAAGTCCGACCCGTCGCGGGAGAACTCGATCGGCGCGGTCACGACCTCCGCCGACTGGACGTGCGTATCGGCGACGGCCGCCCAGATGCCGCCGGCCTGCCCCGTGAAGATGTCCTCGATGGCAGCCCGCTGGTCGTCGTCCGCTGCCTCGTCGATGACGAGGACGACGTCCCAGCCCGTCCCGGGTCCGAACATCACCCCCTCCTCGGTCGCGATGAGCATCCCGACCGACAGGCCGCTCAGATCGACGTCGCCGTACTGTCCCTCGCGTACGTGCCACCCGAGGGAGGCGGTACACGCGCCGTCGTCTGGCTCCTCCAGCCAGATGCACTGACACGCCACGTCGCAGTTACACGCTTCCAGGTAATCGCCCGTGAGGCTCCAAGCTTCTGCCATAGCGAGCCACTCCACGGACCGAGGGTTAGTTATTGCCCGAGTAGCCGCGAGTAAGCGACGCCGCGAAATCCAGTCGCGTGGTAACACCCCCCATCCGCGTCAGTTCGCGGACGTGTCCCTAGCCAGGCGACACGCCCTTCTCGTTCGGGGGAGCGCAATCGAAAACGAGCGCGACTGCCTGAATCGGGCGTCTCCGTCGATTGCACCACCAGGATTCGCTCGGGTTACTCCTGACAGCAGCCCGGGCAAACGCGGTCGGGCGACCCTTCCCGGGCGGGGTCGTCAGTCAGTCGAAAGCTCGAACCTGACGACTGCGAGTTCGCGCATTGCCCGGTCGCGTTCGGCGGGCGCGGCGGCGAGGTCGCGCGGAAATCCGAGCAGCCGTGCCAGGAGCGAATGCGTCCCAAAGTACTCGGAGAGTAGTCGCTCGGCCGCCTCGCCCGTCACGCGCTCGCCGGTCGTCTCGTACCGTCGGCCGCGGAGCCAGACGCGCGCCGGGTACGGCTGCCGGAAGGTGCGCCACCAGTTGCTCTCGGTCGCGGGCGTGACGGCGACGACGGCCCCGTCGCGACGGTGATAGGCGACGGGAAAGGTGTATCGCCGGCCCGACCGCGGCCCCTCGTAGGAGACGAGGACGAGCCACCGGCTCGCGAGCCAGTGGAGCGGGGAGTGCAGCAGCCGCCGGAGGAGGGGGTTCGTGACGCGCTGTTCGAGCGCCCGCTGCAGCGCAGACACACGGGCTGGCGACGCCGCGTCGGGGGAGGCCGTCGGCACGATACCGCCACTTAGCCCGGGACCCACTTAGTCACGACAGGTACGCCGGGGGTCACCCCGAGGGGACGAACAGCAGGCCGACGCTACCGAGACCGAACGGGGCGATCACGCCCACACCGAATGTCGATACCCGTGAGCACGTGCCTTCGACCTTCCGAGGGCAGGTCGACGCCGGCGGCTATCCGGCCAGCGTCACGCCGATGAGCGAGCCCACGCCGTAGGTCAGCGCCGCGGCGGCGAGGCCGACCAGGACCTGGCGGCCGCCCGAGTACCAGAGGCTGCGGCCCGTCAGCAGCGTGATCCCGCCACCGATGCCGAACAGCGCGACCGCGCTGAGCGCGAGGCTCACTCCGACGGCGGTGAGGCCGCCCAGCCAGAAGAACGGGAGCACCGGGACGATCGCGCCGATCGCGAAGAGGACGAACGACGCGCCCGCTGCCTCGTAGGCCGAGCCGCCGAGCTCGTCGGGGTCGATCCCCAGCTCCTCGCGGGCCATGGTGTCGAGCGCGACGGCCTCGTCTTCGAGCAGCCGCCCCGCCAGCTCGTCGGCCTGGGCCTCGGTGAGACCCTTTGCCTGGTAGATCAGCGACAGCTCCTCGCGCTCGGCCTCTGGGGTCTCGGCGAGCTCGGCGGCCTCGACGTCGAGCTGGCGCTGGTAGAGTTCCCGGGAGCTCTGCACGGAGAGCCACTCGCCCATGGCCATCGAGCCGGCGCCCGCGATGAGGCCGGCCAGCCCGGTGATGAGGATCGCGCTCGCGTTCAGCGCAGCGCCCGCGACGCCCATCACGAGGCTCAGGTTCGAGACGAGGCCGTCGTTGGCGCCCAGGACCGCCGCGCGCAGCGCGTTCCCGCTGGTCGCGCGGTGGCGCCCCTCCAGGCTGGCAATCGCGTCGCCCGCCGCGCCGCCGGCTCCGGCGTCGATAGTCGCCAGCAGGCGGTCGTGGGAACGTTCGTCGGCGGCCATGCCCGTCCCCTCCGTCTCGGGTTGGCTCGCGTATCCCCGTCCGCCCGCGACCTCGCCGCCCCGCATCGTCGACACCACGATCCCGGGGCCGAAGCGGCGAGCGAGCCAGGCGAGCGTCCGCGCGCGGGCGGAGGGATCGGGCCGGGAGGCGTCGCCGTCGGTCTCGCGGAGGCGCTCGATCCAGAAGTCGGCGTGCTCGGCCTCGACGTCGGCCAGCCGCTCGTAGACCTCTGCGAGTTCCGGTTGCGATTCCGCGGCGGCCATCGCTCGGTACACCGTCGCGCTGTCGACTTCGTCCTGCAGGTTCGCTCGGTAGCGCCGAATCGCCTCCTGTTCAACCATTCGTTCCCGGCTTCGACGCCCGCTGTAATAGTGGTACTGCGGGGACAGGTCCGGGGGTCGCGGTCGGCCGGGTCGACGCGGCGCAGCGTGCCGGGTCGCGAGCGGCGGTCAGTACTTCCAGAGCCGCTCGATCCGCGATTCGATCTCGGGGTAGGTCTCCCGGAGCGTCGCGACGTCGGTCTCGCCGTCGACGTCGATCACGTGAACCTCGCCGCGGCGCCCCGAGTAGACGTCCTGGAAGTCGTAGACGACGCCGATCACGTCGACCGCGTCGGGGACGTCGTCGCTCTCGCGAAGGAACGCCACCTGCTGGTCGACGTTGTACTCGACGAGGCGGTTGATCGCCGCGGGCCGCGAGAGGCCGTCGGGCAGCGCCTGGACGCCGTTGGCCAGCGTGCTCGCCAGCAGGTCGATGCAGTGTTCGATCCCCGGCGGCTCCGAGAGGCCGTTCGTGAGGTGGTCGTAGGTGGCTGTCACGGCGCCGCAGCCGGTGTGTCCGACGACGACGGCGGTCTCGGTGCCGGTGTGGGCGATCGGGTAGAGGACGTCCCCGGAGACGACCCGGCCCGCGGCGGTGCGCTGGAGGACGCGGTTGCCGATGTTGCCGACGGTGAACACGTTCCCGGGCCCGTCGTTGCCCCAGAGATCGTCCTGGAGCACGCGCGAGTCCGAACAGCAGACGCTGACGACGCCGGGCGCCTGCCCGTCCTGGAGCGCGTCGAACCGCGACTGGTCCTGGGCGGCGTGGCGGGCGTTGTGCTCCAGCAAGTCGAGAAACGCCCGGCGCATAGCGGAGCTTGGACGACCACGGCGATAGTACGTACGGTCTCGCGGTCGGTGAGTCCCCGACCGGTTCAGCCGGCGGTCGATCCCGACTCGTCGGCGGTCCCGGGCCCGTCGAGTTCGGCCCGGCGGGCGATGGCGTCCGCGACGAACGACTCCGGGAGCGCGTCGATCTCGCCGGCCTGGACCCGCCAGAGGTTGGCGTACAGCCCGTCGGCCGCGAGCAGCTCGTCGTGTGTCCCCGACTCGACGATTTCGCCACCCTCGAGGACGACGATGCGGTCGGCGTCCCGGATGGTCGACAGCCGGTGAGCGATGGCCAGCGTCGTGCGGTCGTCGGTGAACTCGGCCAGCCCGAGCCTGATGAGCGCCTCCGTCTCCGTGTCGACGTGGCTGGTCGCCTCGTCGAGGACGAGGACCGGCGGGTCCTTCAGGACGATCCGAGCGAGGGCGATGCGCTGGCGCTGGCCGCCCGAGAGCTTGACGCCGCGCTCGCCGACCTGCGTGTCGTATCCGTCGGGCAGGTTCGCGATGAACTCGTGGGCCTGCGCGCGGCGGGCCGCGGCCTCGACCTCCTCGTCGGTGGCGTCGAACCGGCCGTAGGCGATGTTGTCGGCCACCGTCCCGTCGAAGAGGGACGGCTCCTGGCTGACGTAGCCGACGGCGTCCCGGAGGCTCTCGACCGTGACGTGGCGGACGTCCTGCCCGTCGATCCGGATCGCACCCGAGTCGACGTCGTACAGCCGCACGAGCAGGGTCACGAGCGTCGACTTCCCGCTGCCGGTCGGGCCGACGATGCCGACGGTCTCGCCGCGCTCGACGGCGAGGGAGACGTCCGAGAGGACTGGGGCCCCCTCGTCGTACCCGAACGACACGCCGTCGTACTCCACGCGACCGTCTGTGATCGACAGCGGCGTGGCGTCGGGGGCGTCTGCGACCTCGGGATCGGCGGTCACCAGTGCGAACACCCGGTCGGCCGACGCGCGGGCGCGCTGGTAGGCGTTGACCAGCTGGCCGAACTGCGCCAGCGGCCAGGTGAACTGCTGGGTGTAGATGACGAAAGTGACGAACGCACCGGCGGTGAGCGACCCGGAGAGGTACGGCGGCGCCCCGACCAGCACCCAGTAGCCGCCGACGGCGAACGTCAGGACGAACCCGAGGCCCGTCAGCAGCGTCAGTCCGGGGAAGAACGTGATGCGCGTGCGGATGGCGTCCCAGTTGGCGTCGACGTAGCCCCGGGAGGCGTCGGCGACGCGGTCGCTCTCGTGGTCGCCGGTGTCCTCGGTCTTGATGACGGGCATGCCCGCCAGGTTGTTCTCCAGGCGGGAGTTGAGCGCCCCCACGCTGGCTCGCATGACCGCGTACTTGGGCTGGATTCGCCGGACGAACAGCAGGGTGAACAGCGCCAGCGCGGGCACCGGCACGAGCGCGATCAGCGCCAGCTGCCAGTTGAGCGTCCCCAGGACGAACCCGATGCCGACCACGAGCACGACGATCCGCAGCGCCGAGCCGACGGCGTCGGTGAGGAAGGACTCCAGCTGGTTGACGTCGTTGTTGAGCACCGAGAGCAACTCACCGGTCTGCTTGTCGTCGAAGAAAGCCATGTCGAGGTCCTGCATCCGGTCGTAGGCGTCGACGCGCAACCGGTGCTGGACGCGCTGGGCGAAGGCGTTCCACCCCCAGTTCTGCACCCACGACAGCCCCGCCGAGAGCGCGAACGATCCCAGCAGGAGGACCGCGACGAGCCACAGCTGGCCCAGTGCCGTCGTAGGCACCAATCGAGGGGGAACGAGCGGCAGGGCGAGCCGACCCGATCCGAGCAGGATCTGGTCGAGCGCGAGGCCCAGCACGAGCGGCGGGGCCAATCCGAACAGCCGCGACAGCACCGTGGCGACGGCGCCGGCGACCGCCAGGTGCAGGCTGTCGCGGCCGTACTCGGCGTACAGCCGCCACATCGGATTGGCGTCGGCTTCGTCCGTTCGTCCGTCGTCGCCTCCCGCCGCCTCGTGCGTCGCTGTCGATGTCGTGGGAATCACCGTCCACCGGGCCGTCCCGGCCTCCGAACTTACCTCGGGTTAGCGCCCGGAAGAGATAACGCCGTCGGGCCGGCGGAGACGGGAAAACAGGGCGGCGGCGGTCAGTTCGGGTCGCGGCGCCACCAGATGAACCCGCCGACCAGGAAGCCGCCGAGGATGACCGCGCCACCGCCGATGGGCAAGAGCGGCAGCGAGGAGCGCTCGGCGACGTGGACCGGGACGGTGTAGGCGTTCGTTCGGCGGCTCACGCCGTTTTGCTCCTCGTAGTCGACCCGGACGCTGAGCGGATAGGTCGTCCCCCCGGCCGTCGAGGAGGCGCTCACCGCGAAGGTGACGTTCTTCGTCTCGCCGGGCTGCAGGGTCGCGATGTAGCCGCTGCGCTGGTTGCTCTCGATGGGCCGTTGGAAGTACTGCGACTCGAAGACGATCGACGGGCGGACGTCGTGGAGCGTCTGGTCGCCGTTGTTCGTGACCTGGACGGTCAGCGGCGTCCAGTCGGAGTCCTTCGGCGTGTCGCCGCGGGTGCCGGCGGGGACCGAACCCACCGCCTCGATGGTGAACAGCTCCGCGGCGGGGGCGACGTCGACGGTCACCTCGTGGGTGTCGCCGGCGTAGCGGTCGCCGAACTGGTTGTCGTACCTGACGACGAACGGGAGCGCGACCGAACTCACGTTCGCGCTGTCGGGGACCGTCCCGCCGCTGAACGAGAAGTGCGCGGACTCGCCCGGATCGAGCGTCGGGAGCGCGAACGTCCGCTGGTCGAACCGGACGCCCGAGCCGTTGCCCGCGAGGACGAGCGTCGCGTCGTGGACCGTCTCGCCCCCCTCGTTGACGACGGTCCCGCTGACCGTGCCGTCGGCGCGCCCGATGCGCAGCGAGGAGGTGACGTCGCGGACGGCGAACGTCTGCTCGGGGCGGGGCCGGAGGCTGGCCACCAGGCGCCTGGACTGGCGGGTCACGCCGTCGGCGTCGTCGAAATAGACGTCGAACGACACCGAGTAGTTGTGCGCGCCGGCCGCGTCGGCGACCGCGGCGCTGTAGGTGACCGTCCGGGTCTGGCCGGGTTCCCAGCGGGAGATCGTCGCCGTCGCGGTCGGGCCGCCCGAGCCGAACGAGAGGTCCGAGGACTTCGAGGTGACGGTCACGACGGCGTTTTTCGCCACCTCGGTACCGGTGTTCTTCAGCGTCGCACTGTACGTCCCGCGCTGGGCGACGGCGACGTTCGACTCCGTGTCGACGACCGAAAAGGCCGCGCGGTCGCGGACGACGACGGGCACGCGGAAGGTCTCGGTCTCCTCGTCGCCGTTGTACTGCGGGTTGGGGTCCTTGCCGTCCTGGTAG
This sequence comes from Haloarculaceae archaeon, assembly GCA_042217345.1. Taxonomy (GTDB): domain Archaea; phylum Halobacteriota; class Halobacteria; order Halobacteriales; family Haloarculaceae; genus Halorientalis. The sequence continues at coordinate 9,564 of JBDGSW010000189.1, read as the reverse complement.
TAGACGCTCGCGGTGTGGTCGTAGTGGGCCGTCACCGTGAGGTAGTAGGTGCCCGGGTCGGTCCCCTCGGGGACGGTGACGTCGATCGGGTACGGCCCGTTCGTCCCGGGGCGGACGTTGCCGGCGGGGTAGCGCTTCGTGTGGACCTGGATCGGGCTCCCGTCGGCGGAGACCGAAAGCGTCGTCGCGCGGGCAGTCTGGACGCGTGTCTCGTAGGCGGCCGGGCCGGCCTGGTCGACGTCGCCGTCGTTCTGGACGTAGAGCTTGACCGTGCCCTCCGTGCCCGCGGTGAACTCGTTGTGCGTGACGGTGCCGGACAGCGTCGGCTGGCCGCTGACCACCTCGACGGCGGCCACGAGGCCGGGTGCGGCGCTCAGCGCGAGGAGCGCGGCCAGTGCGATCGATGCGTACGTCTGTTTCGTCATGGCTGTGTGTCTGGATTAGTCGTCGGTCGTCGGTTGCGGGCCGGTACCACTCGATTCGGTCTCGCTCATCGCCTCCACGTTGGACTGCTCGGACAACGACAGCTCGGGGAGCAACAGGGCGATGACGAACGCGATCACCAGGACCGGGATGACCGCGCCGAACATTCGGTCTATGCTCAGCGAGACCGCGCTGATGACCGCCTCCCGCAGCACCCGGGGGACCTGCGGTGTGTGCAACGCGACCGGGCCGAGCGAGCCCCGCCCCTGCCCCCGCCCCGCGATCCGGGTCATGTGGCTGGCGAGCGTGTCGCTGTAGATCGAGCCGAAGATCGCGACGCCGAGCCCGCCCGCCAGCGACCGGAGGTACGACAGCGTGGTCGTGACCGAGCCCAAGTCGGCCGGCCCGACGGCGTTCTGAGCGGCAGTCGTGAGCACGGGCATGATCATCCCGAAGCCCCCGCCGGTCACGAACAGGTAGCCCGCGAGGACGTCGAACGAGGTCCCGCCGTGGATCGTCGACAGGAAGAAAAAGCCGGTCCCGGCCAGTACAGTCCCGATCACGGGGAAGGGCTTGTACCGCCCCGTCCGCGTGAGCAGCTGGCCGATCACGAACGACATGCCGGTCATCCCGATGATCATCGGTGCGAGCAGGACGCCCGCGTAGGTCGCCGTGACGCCCCGGGTGAACTGCAGGAAGGTCGGGATGTAGGAGATGACCAGCAGGCGGCCGACCCCGGCAGTGAAGCTCAGGCCGAGACAGCACGCGACCACCCGGTTGCCGAACAGGTGCAGCGGGAGGATCGGCTCGTCGACGACGGACTCCTGGTAGACGAACAGCCCGGCGGCGACGACCGTCGTCAGCGCGAGCGTGACGATCTGCCAGGACGTCCACGCGTAGTCGGAGCCGCCCCACTCGGAGATGAAGACGACGCCGACCGTCGCGACCAGCAACAGGAGAATGCCCAGGACGTCGATGGAGTGGTCCTCGTCCGGCACCGGCAGGTCCAGGGTCGGCTCCAGCAGCGCGAGCCCGGCGATCCCAATCGGGATGTTGATCAGGAAGATCAGCCGCCAGGTGTAGTGATCGGAGAGCCACCCGCCCAACAGCGGGCCGCCGACGTTCGACAGCCCCATCAGGACCACCAGCACGCCGACGTACTTCCCGCGCTCGCGGGGGCTGAAGATGTCGCCGATGATGGTCATCGCCAGCGAGATCAGCCCGCCGCCGCCGATGCCCTGCAGCGCGCGGAACAGCGCCAGTTGCGCGACGTCCTGGGCGACGCCGCACAGCCCCGAGCCAACCAGGAACGTGACGATGGCGAACTCGAAGAGGTTCTTTCGACCCCACATGTCGCTCAGGCGGCCGTACAGCGGCATCGTGGCCGCCATCGTGATCAGGTAGGAGGTCACGATCCAGGTGATCTTGTCCGTGCCCGCCCCCAGCTCGCTGAGGATCTGCGGGAGCGCCGAGGAGACGATCGTCTGGTCGAGCGCGGCCATCAGCACGGTGAGCATGATCCCGACGAGGATCACGAGCCGCTCGCGACCGAGTCCGTCGCCCGCCGTCGTCTCACTCATAGCGGACGGTTCCGGCGGGCGAGCGACGGGGTTCGGTAGTCAGGGGATGCATCTGACTGAACGTTCAGTCAGATGGTGAATTAAACATTTCGAAGCATGTCGACATCTATCGGCAATGACATCCGGGACGAGACGGGTGATGTCGGCAACCGAGTGTGAGTAACGGAACGGATGCGATCAGCGGCCGTCGTCGGGACCACCTGCCCGGTCGGCCACGACCGCACCGTTACCCGCCGTCAGTCCCAGGCTTCGGGGTAGGTCTCGGCGAGGGCGTCCAGCGCGTCGTGGTGCTCGCTGGTGTGGGGTGCGGTCAGCGGCGAGACGGAGATCTTCCCGTCGACGACGGCACGGCGGTCGGTGCCCTCGGGGTCGGGGAGGTCGCCGGTCGCCATGCGCTCCCAGATCCGGTCGTTGAGGACGATCTCGCCGCCCTCGCGGTCGGCGTCCATCATATAGGTTTTCGACGGTTCGGTGATTGCCATCGGTGCGTGGCCGTCGCCGCGCGACCGGGCGGGGACCGGCGCGTTCACGTTGAGATAGTCCGCGCGCTCGAAGACGCCGGCGTCCAGCGCGTGGTCGGCGAGGTAGCGCCCCGCGTGAGCGGCGTTCGCAAACGCGTCCGCGCTCACCTCGACGTCGGTGAACGCGGTGTCCTCGCCCACGGGCACGTACAGGGAGACGGCGATCGCCGGGACGCCGATGAAGGTGGCCTCGACGGCGGCGCTGACGGTCCCCGAGCGGCCGAGGACGTACGCGCCGAGGTTCGCTCCCTCGTTGCAGCCCGCGACGACCAGGTCGGCGGTGGGGGCGATCGACTGCAGGCCCGCGACCACGCAGTCGGCCGGCGTGCCCTCGATGGCGTAGCCGAGTTCGTGCTCGCGGACCTCCACGGCGTGGGACATGGCGCGACCGACGGCGCTCTTGTCGGTCGCGGGCGCGACGGCCGTGACGTCGGCGATCCCCGAGAGCGCGTCGTAGAGGGCGCGAAAGCCGGTGCTCTCGATGCCGTCGTCGTTGGTCAGGATGATCTCCGTCTCCCCCATGGACAGGGCTGCGGACGGCCGTCGCAAAAGCGCTCCGCTCGGCGTCGCCCCCGATCGGGAGCGTCCGAACCGCCGACTCAGCGACCCCGCCCGTCGCCCCGGTCCGGGAGGAAGACGCTGTCGGCGTCGCTGTGATACACGTCGAGCGCCCTGAGCGCGCCGACGTACGCGCCGGCTGCGACCATCGTGACAGTCAGGACGACGGCGAGCAGCATCGAGAGCAGTTCCGGAAGCATGGCCGCCGATTCTGTCGGAGGGGTGATGTGTCTATCGCCGGCTCACCCGGCAGCCGGGACGCGGTCGATCACGGTCTCGCCGTCGACGACGAGGTTGTACGCTTCCTCGTCGTCGTTCCACAGGGCCAGGACGTTCTCGCAGAGCAGCAGGTCGCCGTAGTCGGCGGTGACCAGGTCGCGGTTCAGCGCCGACTCCTTCGTGAGCACCAGGTACGTCGCGACCTGTTCGCTCCCGTCGCCGACCTTGAACACCGGGTTGGCTCCCTCGCCGTCGCTCAGGTCGTGACTCAACTTGATCGCCGGGACGTCGATCCGATTCGAGACGTGGGCCTCCATGTCGGCCATCTTCGCCCACTGGCCGGGGTCGGGCGTGAAGTCGACGCGTCGACTGCCGTCCCGCCGGAGGACGGCGTACGCGAACTTCACGTCGACGTTGACGAACTCGCCGGGCTCGTGGTCCGGGTCGCCGGCGGCCGCGTCGAGCCGGCGCTGGAACGCCGGGACCGCCAGATCCGGCGCGACGTCGAACGACCAGCCCTCGTCGCCGGGCGTCGCGCCGGGCCAGAGCCGGACCGTCGGCGCGTACACGGAGAGGCCGTCCTCGACGTCTCGCTCGACGGTCCGGAGGTTTATCGCGGTGTTGCGGTCGGCCGGGGCCAGCAGGACCAGCGAGCCGTCGTCGGCCAGCGTCCGCCCGTAGCGGCCGACCACCGCCGCCGGATCGTCGAGTTCACTCAGGACGTTCCCGAACAGGACGAGATCGAACGCGACGTCTGGGTCGAACGCCTCGGCCGTCACGCGGTGAACAGTCGGGTGAAAGTTCCGCCCGGTCTCGGCCAGCAGGTCAGTGAGGACGTCGGCTGCCGCGCTCGGTTCGACGGCGTGGTACTCCACCAGCGCGTCCTCGGGCAGGAGATCAGCCAGGCCCAGCGCCGGTCCGCCCACGCCGGCGCCGACGTCGAGGATCCGAAGCCGGTGGGGGAGTAGGCCGTCGGCCACCAGGTCGTCGAGGACGTACTGGACGGCGGCGTAGTAATCGGGGAGGTGATACAACGCGTACGCCAGCGCCGTCTCCTGGTCGTACTCGACGTCGTTCTGCCAGAGGTAGTCGGCCTTGAGCCGGCGGACGCGCTCGCGGATGTCGGCGCCGGACTCGCCGTCCGGCCAGCCGGGCCCGTACTCGGCGACGAGGAGGTCCTCTAGCGCCAGGGAATACTCCTCGGGGAACGCCTCGACGCCGCGGAATCGCTGGGCGATCGGTCCCTCGTCGACTGGCTCGAAGGTCCCCTCGGCGGTCTCGACCAGGTCGAGGGCGAGCGCCTCTTCGCGGAGGACCTGCTTGATCGCCGCGGGGTGGGGTCGGCCCTCGACGTACTCGGTGATCTCCTCGGGATCGAGCGGGCGCACCTCGCGCAGGTACTTGGCGTTCGAGAGCACCTGTTCGCGCTGGTCGACGTTCATCGCTCGTCCCGCGCGCGCTCGAACAGTTCCTCGAAGGTCGCTGCGTCGGCGTCGGCGAGCTCGCGGGCCGCGGCGGCGACGTCCTCGGCGCCGTCGAAGGCCGCCTGGATGTCGGCGTACACTCGCGGGTCGCCGTCGGTGACCTGCTCGACGAGGTCGAACAGTCCGGCGGAGATAGGCGTCTCGAAGCCCTCGGGAACCGACTCGGCGGCGAGGGCGAACGAGAGCACGGCGACGTGGGCGCGCGCCTGGATCGTCTCCATGGCCGCGTCGTGCTCGGCCGCGGTCGTCTCGAAGAGGTGGTTCCCCCGCGCGGCCAGCGCGTCGCGGATGGCGTCGGTCACCGCGCCGGGCGCGTCGGCGACGACGGCGACGTTCCCGGGCGCGTTCTCGGGCGCGAACAGCGGGTGGAGACTCACCCGTTCTTTCTCCGGCGCGTGTTCGCGCATCGCAGCGATCGGCTCGCTCGCGCTCCCCGTCACGTCGACGATCGCCCGGTCGGCGCGGACCGCGTGGACGGCGACCGCCTCGCGGGCGGCCGGCAACGGGACCGCGACGCAGACGACTGCGAAGCGCTCGGCGGTATCGAGCGGCACGGTCCGCGCGTTCGTGGTCGCGTCGGCCGCGGCCGCTGCTGCGTCGGGGTCCGCGTCGGTGAAGGCGACCTCGTCGACGGGCGCCGTCCCGTCGGTGATCGAGTCGGCGAACCACCGGCCCATCGACCCGGCGCCGACGACGAGTGCGTTCATGCGGGGTTCGTAACCGGTCGCCTGTCAAAAGCGGTTCGGGTCCGGCCCTGACTAGCCGGGTCACCGGTTCGGTAGCCTTTTCGTCACGGGGCCGAGGGGATGGACTATGGAGAGGGGGTCGCTGGCCGCGATCGCGCTCGCGACGGCGCTGGTTCTGGCCGGCTGTTCGTGGGTCGCCCAGCCCGCCTCGCAGCCGACGCCACGGAACGACTCGAACGGGAGCTCCGTCCCGAAACAGCTGCTTTCGACCCACCTGCACGCGCTGGCGAACCAGAGCTACGCCGTCCGGGTCCGGGAGAACACCTCGACCGCCAGCGGGCGCCGGAATCTCACCTATCTCGCCCGCAGCAACCGGACGACCGAGCGACAGCTCGTGCGCCTGAACCGCGCGGGCAGATCGAAGGCGCAGTTTCTCAACCGGTCGGTCCTCGTCTCGCGCGTCGTCGCCAACGGGACCTTGCTACTCACGACGCGGCCGTTCACCGACGGCGGCGAGTACGCCGGCAACAAAAGCGACCATCCGGTGACTGCGACGTTCGACAGGTTCCACCGCGACGGCGTCGCCGTCAGGCGCCTGACGGCCATCTACGAGGTCGGCGCGTTCGAGCGATCGGGGACAGTCCGGCGCAACGGCCGAACGCTGACCGAGTATCGACTCGCACATCCGTCGCTGAACCGGAAAAGCAACGTCTCGATCACGCACTCGTCTGGTCGCGTCCTGGTCGACGCCGACGGGATCGTCCGCCTGGCGCGAATCGACCTCCGCGGGACTCAGCAGGACCACCCGTTCGTCTTCGAGGTCGAGTACCGCGTGACGGCCGTCGGGACCGTGACTGTCTCGCGACCCGACTGGATGGCGAAGGCCCCGTCGATCGGCCGCGGCGTGACGCTCCCGGTCGATAGCAACGCCACGCGCCCGGTCGGAAATCAGTCGACGACTAACTCTTCGGGATAGTCAGTCAGGTTCTCGAAGCCGTCCTCGGTGACGACGACGATGTCCTCGATGCGGACGCCGCCGACTGCGGGGTCGTACAGCCCCGGCTCGACCGTGACGACGTTGCCGGGCTGCAGTTCGCCGCCGCCGGGCCCGACCTGTGGCTGTTCGTGGACGTCGAGGCCGACGCCGTGGCCCGTGCTGTGGATGAAGCCGGTCTCGGTGCGGTCGTCGCTGCGAAGCGTCGGCTCGCCCGCCTCCTCGTAGACGTCGCAGACGACGTCGTGGACCGCCTCGCCGGTGACGCCCGGTTCGAGGACGTCCAGCGCCGCGGCCTTCGCGTCAGCGGTCAGCTCGTACCACCGCTGGATCTCCTCGGACGGCTCGCCGACGAGGAACGTCCGCGTCATGTCCGCGTGGTACTTCGTCGCCTTGTCGCGCGGGAAGATGTCGACGATGATCGGCTCGTCGGCCGCCAACGGGCCGGCGCCGCGGTCGTGCGGGTCGGCGGCGTCGGCGCCGCAGGCCACGATCGTCTCGTCCAGCGCGCAGCCGTGGCGGAGCAGGGTTACCTCGATCTCTTCTTTGACGCGCTCGCTGGTGAGGTTCTCGCCGTCGTGGACGAGAGTACCGTCTTCGACGGTCGCTTCACGGAGGAGGCGCTCGGCGGCGGCCATCGCGGCCTCGTTGGCTGCCTGGGCGTCGCGGACGAACTCGACTTCGGCGTCGGTCTTTCGCGCGCGGATGGACTCGATCACGTTCGAGCCGCCGCGGCCGATCGGCGGGCTCTCGGGCGTGCGCACGTCGACGCCGCGATCGCGCAACCCGTCGGCGGTCGCCAGCGGGAATCGAGCGGGGACGGCGACCGAGTCGACGTCCCATTTGTCGAGGAAGGCGGCGAGCGCCCGGCGAGTTCCCCCGAGCTGGCCGTGCTCGTCGATCAGCGCCCGCAGGTCGTAGTCGGCGTGGCGCTCGACGCTTGCGGCGTCGCTCTCGGTCTGGGCCCGCCCGTACTCCAGGCTGGAGACGAGCAGGTGGACCTCGCCGTCGTACAGCGTGTGGAACGGGTCGGGCGCGTCGAAGCCCGAGAGGTAGAGCTGGTCGGAGTCGTCGCCGGCAGCGTCGATCAGGAAGCCGTCGACGCCGGCCCGTTCGAGGAAGTCGTCCAGCGCCGAGAGGTCGCGATCCATGCCCAGGCGTCGGAACGCCACGGACAAAACACCGCGGGTCCCCGGGCGTCGGCTTCGGTACCCTCATGGGCGCCGCCGCCGACCTCCCGGGCATGAACGTCGAGATCTCCCAGTCGGGCGTGCGCGGGACGGCGCAGGCCCCGCCCTCGAAGAGCTACACGCACCGGGCGATCCTCGCCGCCGGATACGCCGACCGCGCACGCGTCACCGATCCGCTCGTGAGTGCAGACACGCGCGCGACGATGCGCGCCGTCGAGGCCTTCGGGGGGAGCGTCGAGACCGACGACGATGCCGTCGACGTCGAAGGGTTCGACGGACGGCCCGCGGTGCCCGCGGACGTCATCGACTGCGCAAACAGCGGGACGACGACACGATTGATCACCGCCACGGCCGCGCTGGCCGACGGTATCACCGTCCTCACCGGCGACGAGTCACTCCGGTCGCGACCGCAGGGACCGCTGCTCTCGGCGATCCGCCAACTCGACGGGCGGGCCGAGAGCACGCGCAGCAACGGCCAGGCACCGCTGGTGGTCAAAGGGCCCGTCGACGGCGGCGCGGTCTCGATCCCGGGCGACGTCTCCTCGCAGTACATCACCGCGCTGCTGATGGCCGGTGCTGTGACTGACGATGGGATCGACGTCGACCTGGAAACGGACCTGAAGTCGGCGCCGTACGTCCAGATCACGCTGGAGGTCCTGGACGCATTCGGCGTCACTGCCGAGGAGACCGACGCGGGCTTCAGCGTCGCCGGCGGCCAGCAGTACGATCCCGACGGTGGCGAGTACGCCGTTCCCGGGGACTTCTCGTCGATGTCGTACCTGCTGGCAGCCGGGGCGATCGCGGGCGAGGACGCGGTCGTCGTCCGCGGCGCCCAGCCCAGCGCCCAGGGCGACTCGGCCATCGTCGACGTACTCGAGGAGATGGGAGCCGACCTCACCTGGGACCGCGAGGCCGGCGAGATAACCGTTCAGCAGTCGTCGCTCTCGGGCGTGACGGTGGGCGTCGAGGACACGCCGGACCTGCTCCCGACGATCGCCGCGCTGGGCGCGGCCGCCGACGGGACCACCCGGATCACCGACTGCGAGCACGTGCGCTACAAGGAGACCGACCGCGTGAGCGCGATGGCCGAGGAGCTGCGGAAGCTAGGGGCGTCGGTCGAGGAGTCGCGGGAGGAGCTCGTCGTCCACGGCGGCGAGAGCGAGCTCGTCGGCGCGACCGTCGACGGCCGGGCCGACCACCGCATCGTGATGGCGCTGGCGGTCGCCGGGCTGGTCGCCGACGGCACGACGACGATCGATGGCGCCGAGCACGTCGACGTCTCGTTCCCGGGCTTTTTCGACGAGCTGTACGAGCTCGGCGCCGAAGTCCGACACACGGAGTAATCTGGGCGAACAGGCGACGGCGGCTGTCTGCGACGCGGGTCGTCGCACTCCCGCGGGCCGCGCCGCAGTGATTCGTCAGGGCACGGCGGGTCTGGTCCCGGCTTCCGGCATAAACCTCCGTGCGGGGCGTCGGGCGGTCGCGGGAGATTCGTCGGATTCTCAAACCCTATATGGGCGGGTCACAGACGGATTGGTAATGAACGGAAACAGCTTCGGCCGGCTCTTCCAGGTGACGACCTTCGGGGAGAGCCACGGCGAGGCGATGGGCTGTACCGTCTCCGGCGTCCCGGCGGGCGTCAAACTCGACGAGGCGGAGATCCAGCGCCAGCTCGACCGGCGCAAGCCAGGCCAGTCGATGATCACCACCAGCCGCGGCGAGCCCGACGAGGTGAGCATCAAGTCCGGCGTCCAAGACGGCTACACCACCGGGACGCCGATCGGCATGGTCATCCAGAACAAGGACGCGCGCTCGGGCAAGTACGAGCCGTTCATCACCGCACCGCGGCCCTCCCACGGCGATTACACCTACTCGGCGAAGTTCGGCACGCGCAACTGGGGCGGCGGCG
>JBDGSW010000161.1:0-29921 GCA_042217345.1 Haloarculaceae archaeon | reverse complement strand
CGGTCGACCCGGTGTGCGAGCTGTCGGCGTCGAGTTGCGCTGGGAACATGACTCAGTGGAAACCAGGTTCGAGACGAGTGAGACCGTTCGGCCTGCACGCGCCGGGCCGTTAGGTGGCGACCGACGGCGCGGGGACCGACAGGTTGATGGGACGCGGCGCGACGGTTCCGGCAATGAGGTGGACGCCGTGCTGGTGACGCTCGCGGCGGCCGGCCTGGCCCTGCTGGCGGCGGTGGCGGTCGGGACGGTGGCTCACGAACTCTCACACGCGGTGGTCCTGTCGGCGCTGGGCGTGCCCTTCGAGATCGACTGGCTGCCCGGCCGCGAGGACCGCGGGCTGCTCGCCGCGGGCGCGACGGGCACCTGGGCGACCGTCTCGCCGACCCGCGTGCCGGGCCACGGCGCCGCCTGGCGTCTGCGTGCCGCCGCACTCACCCCGCTCGTGCTCGCGACGCCGCTCGCGCTCGCGCTGGTCGGCGCGCTCCCCGACCCGATGCAATCGGGCGATCCGGTCAGCCAGGCCGCGGCGATCGGCTGGCTCGCCTGCGCCATTCCCAGCCCGCAGGACTTCTCGCTGGTCTGGTACGCCGAGCGCGCGCTCGCCGAGCGGTCGCCCCGCGATTGAACGTGCAGGGCGGCGGACGGAGAGCGCTCCCCTCGGGCGCCGTCGCGGCGCCGTCGAGTCGGCGCGCCTTGAACATGCGGGCCGCAGGCACTAGGGGCGCAGGCTCCTATGTCCGATGCAGCGGCGATCCGCTGCAGGATCCATCATGCCCCAGGACAACGCCGATAGCGGTCAGACTCAGCAGGACCAGTCCGACCAGCATCAGTCCGACCAGCACCAGCAGAGTCAGCAGGGCCAACACGGCCAGCACCAGGGCCAGCTGGACAACGGCTGGCCGGGCAAGCAGGGCCGGGGCGCCGACCAGGGCGTCGCCGACGAGCGCCACTCCCAGCAGTTCCGCCAGGAGATGGAGCAGAAAGCCGAACGCCAGCCCCGCAATCCTCAGACCGGCCAGTTCGTCGACCAGAATCAGCAGGGCCAGCAGGGGCACCAGCAGCAGGGCCACCAGCAGCCCCAGCAGGGCCAGCAGGGCCAGCCCCAGCAGCAGGCGACCCAGCGGGGCCAGCAGGCCCAGTACCAGCAGGGTGGCCAGCCCCAGCAGTTCCAGGGCGGCCAGTCCCAGCAGAACCAACAGCCCCAGCAGTTCCAGGGCGGCCAGTCCCAGCAGAACCAGTCTCGCCAGCCCCAGCAGGGTCAGCCCCAGCAGGGCCAGCCTGTCCAGCAGAGCCAGCAGGGCCAGCGGATGCAGGGCCAGCAGGGACAGCAGATCGGCCAGCAGCCCCAGCAGTTCCAGCAGGGCGGCCAGTCGCAGGGTGGCCAGCCCCAGCAGTTCCAGCAGCCCCAGCAGAACCAGTCTCGCCAGCCCCAGCAGGGCCAGCACCAGGGCCAGCTGGACAACGGCTGGCCGGGCAAGCAGGGCCAGGGCGCCGACCAGGGCGTCGCCGACGAGCGCCACTCCCAGCAGTTCCGCCAGGAGATGCACAACAAGGCCCAACAGCAGCCCCGTGACCCCCAGACCGGCCAGTTCGTCGACCAGAACCAACAGGGCCAGCAGGGTCACCAGCAGCAGAGCCAGCAGGGCCAGTACCAGCGGTAACTCGACCACCCCACTCGTCCGCCGCTCCGTTTCGTCGCTTCGTTTTTTCGCGTCCCGCGTGCACAAACGGTTCCCGTAGTGGCGACTGGCGGTCCCAGCGCGCGGAATAAATCGGTCGCAGGCGGGTCGTTACTCGGGGTCGTCTTCGCTGACAGCGTCGCGGATGGCCGCGACGTTGGCCGGGCCGATCCCGGAGACGGCCAGCAGCGCCTCGTCGTCGGCCGAGCGGACGTCGGCGTGCGTGACGAACCCGCGGGCGCGCAGCGTGGCGGCCGTCTCCGGGCCGATGCCGTCGACGGCCTCGAAGTCGACCTCGTCGAGCGCGTCGGCGACGGGGGCGTCGTCGGTGAGGACGTCGAGCGCCTCGCGCATGGCGTCGGCGTAGTGGGTGGCCTTCCGGCCTTCGGCGTCGTCGTACTCGGCGATGCGCTCGCGCAGGCGCTCGAGCTGGCCGCCGTCGACGGGCAGCTCCGCCTCGGGGCGGGCCCGATAGCGGTTTCCAAGCAGCGAATCGAACGCCGACAGCGGCGTGAGCGTGCTGTTGCCGTCCTCGTCGCGACTCACGACGACGCGCGAGTCGGTGTAGACGACCTTGCGCCGATCGCCGGTGCGAACGTCCTCGAAGACGAGCCCGATTTCGATCTCGGTCCTGGTATCTTCCGGTGGAGCGATTGTCCGTTCTGCCATAGTCTCCGACGGGAGGTCGTCCGTGCCGTCTGTGTTTCCGCGTCGGCACGCCTCCCCTCGGTTTTCTCCAGGTTCCGCGTCCGGGTCAGGCTGTCGGTTCCGGACCGATCGGGCGGGCGTTCCACCCGAAACAGGGGCCTTCGAGATGGGGGGTCAGGACGGGCGCTCCGGCCCGGCGGGGCGAGGGGTTAGCGGTCGACCTGCAGGAGGCTCATCGCCGTGTCGTGGACCTGCTGGATGCGGACGCGGTCGTGGTCGACCGCGACGTTGAGCGCGTTCAGCAGCATCTCGGTGTCCGAGGCGGTGTACTCGGGGTTGAACCGGCCGTCGCGGTAGACGATGCGGGCCAGGCGCTCCTCCTCCTCGGGGTCGGCGCGAGCGCAGCGCTCGGCCTGCTCGAGCATCCGCCGGAGCTGGGGGACCGACAGCGACTCCAGGCAGTACTCCAGCCGGTATCGGTCGCCCTCGTCGAGGAACTCCTCGTAGTGCTCGACCAGCTCGGCCGCCAGCTCCCGCTTTCGATCCTGTTCGGCGTCGACGGCCTCAGCCGCCGGCCGTCCGCTCTCGCCACCGGTCGGAGCCGGGCCGTCGCCGTTCGTCCGGGGCCCATCGGTACCTTCGACGGGGGTCGGCGTGTCGTCCGCGTCGGCGTCGTCGCGCTCGTCGTCGGCCGTCGCCGCGTCCCAGTCGTCGGTGGTGCGCTCGGCGACGTGGAGGTGGCCGCGGTGGAAGAAGGCGAGGGCGGCCCGGCCGAGGTCGCCGTCGGCGTCGTCGTCGGCCAGCAGGTAGCACTCGGCGGCGCCCAGGTCGGCGGCGAGCGACAGCGCGGCGGTCAGGGGGCGCTCGGTCAGCGCGAACGCGGGGGCGTCCGGGAGCGCCTCGACCTCGATGAGCCGGCGGTCCTCGTCGTCGCGCAGGCGGTCGGTCACCGCGGCGACGTCGGCGTCGATCTCGTCGGTCGGCATGCGCGGGGGTATCGCTGGCACCGTCATAGCCCTGTCCCCGGCGTCAGTCGCGCGTCGGACACGTCACCCGCCCGAGCGACGGCCGGCTTATGGGTCGGGACGTGGAACGACGCCCATGACCGAGAACCTGCTCGTCTACGGTTCGTACGGGTACACGGGGTCGCTGATCGTCGAGCGCGCCGTCGAGGTGGGACTGTCGCCGACCCTGGCGGGGCGCCGCGCCGAGCCGCTGGAGGCCCAGGCCGAGGAGTGGGACCTCGACCACCGCGTGTTCAGCCTACAGCACTCGTCGGTGATCGAGCGTGCGCTCGCGGACGTCGACGTCGTCCTCAACTGCGCGGGGCCGTTCTCGGCGACGGCGGCGCCGCTGACGGACGCCTGTCTGGCGACGGGTACCGACTACCTGGACGTCGCCGGCGAGGTCGACGTCCTGGAGCGGGCGGCCGAGCGCGACGCGGCCGCGGAGGACGCGGAGACGACCGTCCTGCCGGCGGTTGGGTTCGACGTCGTCCCCACGGACTGCCTGGCGGCGTCGCTGCACAACCGCCTGCAGGGCGCGACCGCGCTGACGATCGCCCTCGACGGCCTGGGCACCTTTTCGCCGGGGACGCTGCAGTCGATCGTGGCGGATCTGGGGACCGGCGGGGCCGTGCGGCGCGGCGGCCGCCTGCAGGCGGTGCCGGTCGCCTGGCGGACCCGCGAGTTCGCCTTCGACGGCGCGCGGAAACCGGCGGTGACCGTCCCGTGGGGCGACGTCGCGACGGCCTACTACACGACCGGCATCGGCGACGTCGAGGTGTACGCGACGGTGCCCCGCGTCGCCGTGCCGGTCCTGGAGAACGCCGGGCCGCTGGCCGAGGTGCTGTCGGTGGCCCCGATCAACCGCGCGGTCCGGGCGGGCATCGAGGCGGTGGTTTCGGGACCGACGGCCGCCGAGCGGGCCGCGAGCGAGACCCGCATCCTCGGGGAGGTGGTCGACGCCGACGGCAACCGCGCAGTCGGGCGGTTGCGGACCCCCGACACCTACGACGTGACCGCGACGGCGGCGGTCGAGGCGGCCCGGCGGACGCTGTCGGGCGCGGTCGACCCCGGGTTCCAGACGCCCGCGTCGGCGTTCGGCGCCGACTTCGTGACCGAACTCCCCGGAGTCAAACGGACGTTCGAGGACGTGCCGGCGGCGGCCGGCGCCGCGACCGCCGACGACTGATCAGGGCAGCAGTTCGCGCTGACAGCGCCGACACACCGACAGCCCGTAGCTGACGGTCTCACGCTGGCGCTGCCGACAGAGCTCACACTGTCCCGGCCGGTCGGCTTCGCCGTCGGAGCCGAACAGGCCGTCACCGTTTCGAGACCCGAACACGCTCGCACCGAAGCCTGACGACGGCTCTGACATCCCCTCCGGGTACGGCCGCGATCAGTGTGAACGTGTTGCATGCGCATGCACCCGTGGCGGCGAGCGTGGGCTACGAGCGGGCGGCGCCCGCGCCGGCCTCGGCCTCGCCGAAGGCGTACAGCAGGCTCCAGACCACCAGCGCTGCGACCGTCCACACTACTCCCACGAGCGCGGGAACGAGCATGGTCGTCCGTCCGCCGGCGAGCGGCTTGGTTAAACGGTGCCTACGGAGCCCCGGTCGACGGGTCGGGGGTGGCGTCGTGTCGACCGACGCGACCGTTTCTCGGCATCTGGGAGGGGCAAGCGGGCTATATCCCCCCGAGCCGCGTCTGTTTACCTGTAGGTGACCGAAGATGAGCCACACACTCCAACCCGGCGTGAACGAACTCGAGAGCCGCATCGGTGGACTGACCGTCCACGGGAAAGCCCACAGCCTGAGTGCGTGGTTCGTCCTCGCGCTGCGCCTGATGATGGGGTACGCGTTCGCGTACTCCGGGTTCACGAAGATCACCGAAGGCGGCTTCGACGCCGCCGGCTACCTGACCCACTCCGCGGCGGCGAACGGCAACCCGCTGGCGGGGACGTTCGCCTGGATGGGCCAGACGCCGTGGTTCGTCGACTTCGTGAACGTGGCCGTCCCGTACGGTGAGCTGTTGATCGGCCTCGGACTGCTCGTGGGCGCGCTGGTGCGCCTCGCGGCGTTCTTCGGGGCGTTCATGATGCTCATGTTCTACTTCGGGAACTGGGACGTCGCCCACGGCCTGATCAACGGCGACTTCGCGTACATGCTCGTGTTCCTCGCGGTCGCGGCGCTGGGCGCCGGCCGCATCCTCGGGCTGGACGCGATCATCGAGCGTCTGGAGGTCGGTGGCCAGGCGCTCGTCGAGCGCTACCCCGCCCTGGCGTACGTCCTGGGCTGAACGCGATCTTTTCGACGGCGACGCCGAACCCGACAGCTACCGCTGGCCGACCGCGTGTCCGGTGGGGTCGACGTCGCCCGGGCGCCGTTCGGCGATCCGCTTCATCTCCGCGTCCGAGAGCGCGAAGTCGAAGACGTCGAGGTTCTCCCGGAGGTGGGCGGGGGACGAAGCCTTGGGGATCGCGACCACCTGGGGCTGCTGGACGAGCCAGCGCAGCGCCACCTGCGCCGGCGTCTTCCCGTACCGGTCGCCGACGGCAGCCAGCACCGGGTCGTCGGCGAGGCGGCCCTTCGCCAGCGGGCTGGCGGCGGTGAGGATCACGTCCGCGTCGACGCACTCGGTCAGGAGGGCGTCGCGGTCCGTCAGGGGGTTGTACTGGACCTGGTTGGCGACGATCGGCGTCTCGGAGGCCCGTCGCGCCGCCCGTAGCTGGGACACCGAACAGTTGCTCACGCCCACGTGCGCGACGAGTCCTGCTGCTTGCAGCTCGTTCATGGCGCCGACGGTCTCGTCGATCGGGATCGAGCGGTTCGGCGCGTGGATCGACAGCAGGTCGATGCACTCGACGCCCAGGCGCTCGGCGCTCGCCCGGGCGGCCGACAGCAGGTCCGCCCGGCCAAGGTTCGTCCGCCAGACCTTCGTCGAGACGAACACCGCCTCGCGGGGCACGTCGGCTGCGGCGAGCGCCGCGCCGATCGCCGCCTCGTTGCCGTAGTGCTCGGCGGTGTCGACGTGGCGATACCCCAGTTCCAGCGCCCGCTCGACCGTCTCCGTCCCCGCCTCGCCCGCGAGCCCGTAGGTCCCGAGCCCGATCGCCGGCAGCCGCACGCCCCCCGCGCGCACCCATTTCATGGTGAACGTTATCACGACACACGCGAAAAGGCTTTTCCATCGACCAGTCACCGCCGCGGGCGGTGGGCGCCCACGGGCCGGCGGAACTCCCCACACGCTGATAGTGTCGGACCGAGAGCCGAGGCTATGGAACTGGTCGCCGACGCGATCGACCTCGGGACGCGGACGCCCACGGTGCTGTTGCACTCGCGCGACGCCGGCGAACTGGGCGTCCACCCGCTGGATCGCGTCCGCATCGACTTCGACGGGGCCGCCATCACGGGCATCGTCGAGGTGACCGACGAGCTGGTCGATCCCGGGACGCTCGGCGTGACGCGGACGCTGGGGCACGTCTCTGGTCCGGTCGAGGTGACGGTCGCCCCACGACCCGACGCCGTCGGTGCGATCACCAAGAAGCTCGACGGGATCGAACTCGAACACGAGGAGATCCAGTCGGTCGTGACCGACGTCGCCCGCGACCGGCTGAACGACGTCGAGCTGAGCGCGTTCGTCGCCGGGGTGTACGCCAACGGGCTGTCGCGCGAGGAGACGGCCTGTCTCACCCGGAGCATGGTCGACGCCGGCGAGACGATCGCCTGGGACGTCGAGCCGGTGGTCGACAAGCACTCGATCGGCGGGGTCGCCGGCAACCGCGTGACGCCGATCGTCGTCCCGATCGTCGCCGCCGCGGGGCTGACCATCCCCAAGACCTCCTCGCGTGCGGTGACGTCTGCGGCCGGCACCGCCGACACCCTGGAGGTCTTTTGCGACGTCTCCTTCTCGCTCGCCGAGGTCCGCGAGATCGTCCGCCAGACCAACGGCTGCATGGTCTGGGGCGGCGCGGTCGCCCTCTCGCCGGTCGACGACAAGATCATCCGCGCGGAGACGCCGCTGTCGCTGGACCCGCCGGGACAGGTGATCGCCTCGGTGCTCTCGAAGAAAAAGAGCGCGGGCTCGACGACCGTCGTCATCGACATCCCCTACGGCGAGGGGGCGAAAGTCGAGAGCCTCTCGGCCGCCCGGGAGATGGCCGTCGACTTCGACCGCGTCGGCGCGTCCATCGGCCTGGACATCGAGTGCACGATCACCCGCGGCGCCCAGCCGATCGGCCGCGGGATCGGCCCCGTGCTGGAGGCCCGCGACGTCCTCGCGGTCCTCGACGGCGACGGGCCCGCCGACCTCCGCGCCAAGAGCGAGCGCCTCGCGCAGGTGCTGCTCGACGCGACCGACGTCGCCGAGTCGGCCGCCGAGATCCTGGCGTCCGGCCGGGCGCTCGAAAAGTTCCGGGAGATCGTCGCCGCCCAGCGCGGCGATCCGGACGTCGGGAGGGACGACCTCCAGCCGGGCCGCCACGCCGCGACCGTGACCGCCGACCGTTCGGGGGTCGTCACGCACGTCGACAACCGGGCGTGCAACGAGCTGGCCCGCCGCGCCGGCTCGCCGAAGGACCACCGGGCGGGCGTGGCGCTGCACTGCCGGGTCGGCGACGAGGTGACGGCCGGCGCGGACGCGCTGACGATCCACGCCGAGACTGCGGGCAAGCTCGAGCAGGCGCTCACCTACGCCGATCGGGCCGATCCGGTGCGCGTGCTCCCGCCGGACGAGGCGCTGGTCGAGCAGCTGTAGCCGGCCGGGAGCCACCGGCCGCGGGAGTCACTGGCCGGTGCGTTCGAGGTAGATCGCGAGGCTCTTCAGTCCGAGGTACGTGCCCAGGGCGATCCCGACGACCGCGTGGACGATCGGGTTCGCGAGCAGGGAGAGCCCGAGGCCGCTCAGCGCGAGTGTCCCGCTCATGCGATCGGTGCCTGCCCGACGGTCGGCGCCCGGCGGTATATAGCTGCCGTCGGTCGGGCGCCGCTCACGCCAGGTCGGCCAGCCGCGAGAGCGCCGTCTGCTTGGTCTCGCGTTCGAGCTCCGCGCCCTCGAGCATCGCGCGCATGTACTCGACCGACCGGTCGTGGCGCTCGCCGTCGGATACGCCCGATTCGACGGTATTGCCCGCTGAACGCCATTGCTTCGATTTTCGAACCGAATTACTTCGACTTCGACAGCAATGGGCAAACGGGTCCCGCTGGCGCTGCCGGCCGTGGGTTTACCCGTCGGGACGGCCTAGGCCGGGCGCTGGCGACGACGCGACCCAGCCTCCCGATTCCCATGACCGACGACAGCGACCTCTCGACGGACGACGTGGCGACGATCGGGGCCGAAGAACCCGACGACGAGGGCGTCTACCGGATCTACGTCGACGACGCGGGCTACGAGTTCGAAGACCCCTACCGGACCGCCGCCGACATCATGGTCACCGCGGGCGTCGACCCCGAAGAGGTCGACGAGTACCTGCTGTACGCCCTGGCGGGCGACGACCGGCCGAAAGACGAGACCTTCGAGGCCGACGACGACGTCGACCTCACCGCCGAGAACCGCCGCTTCTTCGCGATCGACGACCGGCCCGACCGGCTGCTGTGAGGCGGCCGGTCGGCGCGTCGGGGCTCAGTACACCAATCGAATCTTCCCGTCGTCGACCGCGTCGATCTCTGCTGGCGTGACCGTGAACGGCCACTCCTCGGGGGCGCTCCCGCCGGGTTCGCCGTCGGACCAGACGGTGTAGTCGGCGTTGGCGAACCAGTCCGGGTCGAAGTCGACGATCTCGCCCCCGTCGAGGTCGCGCCAGACCCCGTGGGCCACCTTCGGACCGGGGTTGACGAACAGCACGGCCTCGTCAGGGTCGGCGTCGACGACGAAGCCCATGAACGTCCCCGTCGAGTTGAGCACCTGCATGCCCTCGGCCTCGGTGAGCGCGAAGTCGAACGCGGCGTCGGAGTCGGACATTCCGCTCGCGAGTACGGGACGCAGGCGGAAAAGGGCGTGCCGGCGGTCCGTCGCGGGCCCGGAAACGAGTGAGCGCTAGGGCCCGATTCAGGCGACGGCGTCGTACCCCGCGTCCTCGACGGCTGCCACGAGCGCGTCGACGTCGGCGTCGCCCTCGACGGTCGCCGTCCCCGCCGCCTCGTCGGCCGTGGCCGACTCGACGCCGTCGACGCCCTCCAGCGCCTCGGCCACGCTCTGCTCGCAGTGCTCGCACGACATTCCCGAAACCTGCAGTTCGATCGTCATCGTTCGAACGGAGGGGGCGCCGACCTTTCGGACTTTCCCCTTCGATTCGAAACCGCCCGCGGGCCGCGGAATACCACGCCGAGAACGCACGTTCGACTCCGTGGCGCCGGGACCATCCGCGGTGGTCCCTCCGTCTCTGTCGGATCGGTTTCGAATCCGAGCGCTCGCGATCGAGCACATTCGATCCCAAATCTCGTCCTGTTCGGTGCCGGTCGGTTGCCGGGCGTTGAGCGACGGTTGCCGATCGGCGTGAGTTCGCCAGTACTCGGTTCGCCATGCTCGACGGATTGCCCCCCGTTTCGTGTGGAGCCGGGCACGGCGGACTGGTGGCCACTCGCCTGCGATCAGTTGCGGGCCGTGGCGCTGCCGTGACCTGTCCCTCGCGCCGAACGGCCCTTTTTCCGCCTCGGCGTGGAATCCCCCACCGGGCCACCGGCCCGTGATCTATCGTGAATCAGCCTCCACAGCGACAGGCGACCGGCCAGCGCCAGCAGGGCTTCCAGCAGTACGGGCAGCCCCAGCAGGGGCAGTATCAGGGGGCACAGCCCCACCAGCAGTCCCAACAGGGACAGTACTCCCAGGGACAGCAGTCCCAGCCCCAACAGCTCCAGGGCCAGCGCGGCCAGTCACAGAGCCAGCGCGGGGGCCAGTTCCAGCAACCCCAGGGCCAGCAGCATCAAGGCCACCAGCCCCAGCAGTATCAGCAGGGCGGCGGGCGCCAGCAGGCGCCGGCCCGGCAGCGCGGGGTCCAGCAGGGGGCGCAGTCCCAATTCCAGCAGTATCGACAGCCCCAGGGCCAGTCCGGCCAGCCGGGACAGTCCCCGTTCCAGCGACGACAGGCCTTGCCCCACCAGCAGTTCCAGCAGGGCCAGCCCCAGCAGCAATCCCGGCAGGCGCAGTCCCCGCAGCAGTCCCAGCCCCAGCAGATCCAGGGTCAGCAGCCCCAGCAGGGACAGCGCCGCCAGCAGCCCCAGCAGGGACAGCGGAGCGCCCAGCAGTCGATCGGGCAGGGCTACTCGCAGGGCGGCCAGGCCCAGCGCGGCCAGTCACAGGGCCAGGCCGGCCAGTCCCAGCAGGGGGCGTCCGGCGGCGTCCCCGAGGGGCTGCTGTACGGCGGCGAGGCGCGCCACGACCAGGACCGCAGCCACGTCGGCACGCCGCTTTCCTACGGCGCGCCCGGCCGCGAGTTCCGCCAGCTCCAGGACGTCGGCGGACAGCTGAACGCGCAGAACTGGCCCGCGGCCTACCGGGAGTATCCGATGAGCGAGGGCGGTCACGAGCAGTACGGCGCCGGCCACCGGCACGGACAGAGCCCCGACGCCTCGCCGATCGAGCCGCTCTCGAACGAGTCCCAGTAGCGCCGGCGGTCACTCGGTCCGACCGCGCTCGGGCTCGACCGGGTGCGATCGGTCGACGCGGTCGAACTGGTCGCGCAACCGCTCGTAGGCGCGATCGACGTCGTCCGCTTTCCCCTTCGCGTTCGAGACGTGCCGGTGGAGGGTGCGCCACTCGTCCTCGACGTCCTCGAACGCGGCGGCGAGGTCGGTCAGCCGCTGTTGGACGCGCTCGGCCTCCGCCGAGAGCCGGGCGGCGTGCAGGTCGGCCTGGATCAGTTCGAGCTTGTGCCCGAGCGTCAGCGGCGAGACGACCTGGACGCCGCGTTTCGTGAACGACCGGAGCATGTCGTACTCCTCGGTGAGCAGGTGGTAGTAGACGGCCTCGGAGGGGACGAACGCGAAGGCGAAGTCGGTCGTGCCCGCCGCCGGGCGGACGTAGTCGGCCGCGATCTTCTCGAGCTGGGACTCGACGTCGCTCGCGAACTGGCGCTCGTAGCGCTCGCGTTCCTCGTCGTCGTCGGCCGCGAGCGCGCGCTCGTAGTTCTCCAGCGGGAACTTCGAGTCGATGCAAATCACGCCGGCCGAGGAGTCGACGTGCGCGTCGGGGATCGCGCCGTCGACCACCTGCTCGCGGACGCCGTAGCGGTCGGGTGGCAGGTGGTCCTCCAGGATGAGCTCGAGCTGGACCTCGCCGAACTCCCCGCGCTCGCGGGGGGTACGCAGCATGCCCTCGATGTCGCCGTGCAACTGGGCTAGCTCGGCGGCGTGGTCCTCGATGCGGCCGACGGACTCGCGGAACTGCAGGTCCGAGAGCGTCTGGCTCACGGCGGCGGTGAGCTGGTCCGTCTCGACGCCGCCGGTCTCGGCCGCCAGCGTCACGCGGATCTGCCAGAGGACGTACAGCGCGAGCCCCAGCGCCGCCAGCACCGCGAACAGCAGGATCTCGACCAGTGCCATCGATACGCACACGCTCGCACGTGGTTCGCTTAAAGGCTGACCCCGTTGGGGCAGTGCGAGGCCCCCGCCAGCCGGGGCCGTCATACGAGCGTCTGACGCGTTCTCGCGCCCGTTTCGCCGCCTTGCGGTTTTCACTTTCGCCCCGGTTGGCTGGCCTATTTACTCCGCCACGCCCACCGAACTGGTAGCGGGTTCCACCCGCGCTGTCACACGCTCGCTCACCGCGCGAACTCACACCATGCACGCACGCGCTCACGGCCGACGACTCGAGTCGCTCACCACGCGGACGGCCGCCCGTCCGTCGTCGACCACTGTCAGCGTCGCCCCGCCGTACCTGGGGGCGACGGGTCGCGACGACTAACCTCGACCATGGCTTCCCTCTCCACGCTGAAGCGGGCGTTCGCCGGCCGCGAGCGGTCGGGCGACTTCTACGAGTGTCGCCACTGCGGCGAGGCCGTCGACGAGTCGACCACCGAGTGCCCCGCGTGCGGGCGCTGTGAGATCGCCGCATACGAACTGGAGTGAGCCGTCGGTCCGGCTCGGAACCGACTCCGTTTTCACCGCCGGGTGTCCACCCCCAGACGATCGACCATGCCAGCCGACGACGCCGACGACCCGAAAGTGCCGATCGTGTGCGCCGAGTGCGACACGACGACGCGGATCGCGCTCACGGACGTGGCCGACGCCCTCGAGCGCCACAACGAGCAACTGCACGACGGCGCGGACGTCGCCCGGGTCGACCCCGACGTGGCCGAGCGGGTCGCCGACCTGGTCGCGGCCGACCTCGGCCTGCTGGAGTAACCGGGAACGAGCGCGCAGGCGGGACGCGCGTCCCGAACGCACTTCTGCGAGCGGGTGCCAATGGGGACAATGACTGACGCGAGCGCGGACCTCACCGCCGCGGAACTCGCGGAGTACTGCCGCGTGCAGGCGCGGCTGCTCTCGGGACAGCTCGAGGCTCTCGGCGAGGAGGTCGAGGCGCTGCTGGCCGAACTGGAGTCGACGGCCGCCGAGCTCGACGAGCGGCTGGCCGAGCACCACCAGCAGCTCGACGGCGCCGCGCGCGCGCCGTCGCCGCTGCCCGAAGACGCCGTCGAGGACGCCATCCGTGAGACCGAGGCGATGCAGGACGACCTGGCCGCCCGGCAGGCGACCGTCGAGGACAAACAGGCGCGCATGGCCGACCTCGAGGCCCTGCTGACCGGGTACGCCGACCTCGCGAGCGACCTGGAGGACGGCGACGCGGACGGCGAGGCCGCGCTGCGGCGCGTGTTCCGCTTCGAGGCGCGCCGCGACGCGCCCGGCTTTTTCCCCGAGCGGCTCACGGTCCTGGAGGCCGCGACCGAGTCGGACGAGCCCGCGGCCGACGACGACGACCCCTGACTGACGCGGCGGTTAGGCGAGCGACAGCTCGCTCGATTGAACCGTCGAGGGCGGCACGGAGCGGCCGTGACGCGACCGATTAAATGTTTTAGGCGCTGTGGTCAAGGGGGAGACTGAGAGAGGAACGTCCATGTCGTCTAGCAACAGCGGGGCGGGCTCCCCCGACTCGGAACTACCGAAGCGGTACCTGGTCGGTTGCGATCAGTGCTCGTTCGAGCGCGACGCGCGCGGCGCCGACGAGGCTCAACGCGTCGCCCAGCGCCACACGGACGAGACCGACCACGACGTGATCGCCGTCGAGTATCCGCCGAACGTCCGGCGCGCGTAAGCCGATCGGGCGCCGAGGTGCGACGGGGCGAATGCGGTCCCGAACGTGACACGTCAGGACGCGCGTTCGCCGGCCTCGATCGTGGTCTCCAGCCAGTTCTCCGCGGGCGGGTACGGACACGAGAAGGTCTCGCTGAACGCGCAGAACGGCGTGTACGCCAGGTTGAAATCCAGCGTCGCGACGTCGCCGGTTTCGAGGTCGCCCTCGGGGTGTAACTCCAGGTAGCGCCCGCCCTCGTAGGTCTGCTGGCCGGTCGTCTTGTCGCGGAAGGGCACGAAGATCGAGTCGTCGTCGGCGCGCTCCTGGCGGTAGCCAGCCAGCTCGTAGGTCTCGCCCGCGAGCTCGAACGCGAAGGTGACGATCCGGAGGTAGCGCACGACGCGGTCGTCGGAGGTCTCCAGCTCGACGGGCTCGGGGTCGTCGTGGACGGTCACGGTGGCCTCGACGCGATAGTCGGGGTCGGGCGCGAAGTACGACAGCCCGTCGAAGTCCTCGCGCTCGCCCGGGGGGATCGGCGACTGCGGGTGGTCGGCGAGGAACTGGTCTTTCTCTGCCCGGTTCTCGCGGAGTTCGGCGGCCCACGCGTCGGCGTCGTCGGTCATGGGTCGGCGTTGGCGGCCGAGCGGTTTCAGGGCGCCGACTCGGGACGAGCGGCGAGGGCGCTCGGCCGGCCGGCGCGACCAGCCCGCCGCCGCGGGGTCAGTCGTCGGCCTCGGCGGCGCTCGTCCGGGGGCCGCGGTAGGTCGTGGGGTCGTACAGCCGGCTGACCTCCCCGCCCTGCTGGCGCAGCGCGACGGCGGTCGCGAACAGGAAGGCCGCGACGAGGACGCGCCCGACCAGCGCGACGCCGGCGGCGGCGACCGCGGCCCCGAACCCGTAGCGCAGCACCTGCTCGGCGACGACGACGCCGGCGAACGCGACCAACGCGGGCGTGACGTGGCGGGTGACCGCGGCGATGCTGGTCCCCTCCTGCTCGCGGACGGTCGCGACCGCGAACACGAGCGTGTACGTGACCGCGCCCGCGAGCCCGACCGTCTCGACCGCGGCGAGGAGGGCCGGCGGGCCGAACAGGTACGCGAGCCACCACGCCGCGACGACCGCGCCGACGGTCGCGGGGACGGCCCGCGCGGGCAGGCGCCGCCCGGCGAGGGCGCCGCGGTCGCCCGTCGCGGTGCGGTACATCGCGCGGACGGCGACCGCCGTGAACACGAACGCGAACAGCGTCGCGCCCAGGCGGAAGACGTGCGCGAACTCGCTCAGTCGCGGCCCGGCGACGACCGTCTCCGCGAGGCCCGCGACGGCGTAGACGCCGATGGCGCCGATCCCGACCGCGAGGTAGCGCCAGCGCTTCCGGTAGGGCGCAGCCAGCACCGCGTTGCGGTACCGCAGCAGGTAAAACAGCACTACGCCGACCGCGCCGAGCAGGCTGGCGAACCCGAGCGCGGCGACGACGGTCAGGACCGCGCCCGGATCGAGCGCCGGCCCCTCGGTCGCGACCGCACCGACCGCGAACAGTTCCGTGGACATACCCGGGCCTACGCACCGAGCGGGTTTCAACCGGCGACCGGATTCCCGGGAGATGAGAACGGCCGAGTGCCGCGCCGTCTGGCGATCAGGCCCCGACGTAGGCGATGCCGAGCAACACCGCGTTGTACGTCGCGTGAGTGACGATCGTGACCGCGAGGTTGCCGGTGCGCTCGTACAGCGACCCGAAGACCGCGCCGACGCAGGCGATCAGCAGCGCGCCCGCGACGACGCTCTGGGGGTTGCCGGCGTAGTTCGCGAGATGCATCGAGCCGAACAGGAGGCTCGAGCCCGCGACCGCACCGACGGGGCCGAAGGACTGTCGGAGCCGCCCCTGGACGACCCCGCGGAAGACGAACTCCTCGACGGGCGCGACGAGCACGACCGACAGCGCCGCGAGCCCGAGGTAGACGATCGGATCCTGCGTGCCCGCGTCGCCGATGACCGACGAGGGGAGCAGTCCGAGGACGGTAACGACGACCGAGAGTACGGTCGCCACCACCATCGCGAGGACGGCCCCGCCCAGGCCGATCGCCAGCTGTCGGGCGGTGGGCGTCCGGATCGGCACGGTGAGGCCGTACCGCCGGGCGTAGGCATACCCAACGGCGAGGAAGCCGACCTGGCCGGCGGCGGTCAGCGCGAGGAAGATCGCCGGGCGCTGGATGTCCAGTTCCAGGACGAGCACGGGGACGGCCAGGGCCACGCCGCCGATCAGCGACACCACGAACGCGAGCGCGGTGATCCCGACGGCGACGGCGACCGCCCGGCCCCGACCGGAGCGGGGAGCGGCAGTTGCCATATCGCCACAGCGCGCCCCGGCCCCAAATACGTGCTGGATGTGCGACACGAGGTCGCGAGCGGCCCGATCGCCGGCTCACCCCGACGAGCCCGACTGGACCTGGGCCTGGACTTTCGGGACCAGCCAGGACAACAGCGAGTCCTGGCTGCGCGTCTGGAGCCAGACTCGGCCGCTGCCAGCAAAGCGCGCGACCAGCCCCTCACCCGACAGCAGCGTCGACTTCAGCCCACCGACGCGCTCGACGGTGAAGTCCGTCCCCTCCTCGAAGGCGACGACGTGGCCGGTGTCGATGGTGAACGGCTCGGTGTCGGCCAGGTCGACGGCCTCGATCGCCCCGTAGCTCGAGAGAAACAGCGGTCCCGCGCCGGACACTTCCAGGAGGAACAGCCCCTCGCTGCCGAAGAAGGTCCGCGCGCCGCCGAACTCGGTGTCCACGTCGAGGTCCGGCTCGGAGGCGATGTACGACCCAGACTGGACGTAGACGGTCTCGTCGGTGAGCTCGTGGTGGACGATATCGCCGGGTAGCGCCGGCGCGAGCGACAGCGTGCCGGCCCGCTCGGCGGTGAAGGTGTTCTGGAAGAAGCTCTCCCCGCCGAGCAGCCCGCGCTTGAGCGAGGTGAGAAAGCCACCGGTCGCGTTGGTCGTCATCTCGATCCCCTGGCTGTGGCTCACCATCGCGCCCGCCTCCGCGAGCACCTGCTCGCCCGCTTCCAGCGAGAGCTCGGCCATCGCGTACGAGGGCCGGTTCGTGATCTCGTAGTCCATGAGCCCGTGGCTTTGCCGAGGCGGGGCAAAAGCGTCCGTGTCGGGCGCGTTCGGGCTGGCGCCGGTCGCGTGCCGATTTCCTGCGACCTGCGGGCCGGGCGACCAGCGGTCGCGGGGCGGCGCCTACAGGAGAAAGCGGTCGGTCCAGAGCGCGCCCATGCCGACGACGATCGTGGCGAGGACGCTCTCGGTGCGCCAGGCGACCGCGGCGGCCAGCCCGCCGGCGACAAGCCTGTCGGGCGCCGGCCCGCCGGTCGCCGAGAGCGTGATCAACGACGGGAGCACCAGCGCGGCGAGCACGGCAGGCGGGACGTACCGCAGCGCCCGCGCGAGGGCCGGCGGGATCTCGTCGACGGAGCCGAACAGGGCGAAAAACGACGCCCGGATGGCGAACGTGAGGACGCCGATCACGGCGATCGCAGCCCAGACGGCCGGCTCGGGGACGCTATCGAGCATCGCTGTCCTCCCGGAGGGACTCGGCGCCCAGGCCCGCGGCGACGCCGACGGCCGCGCCGGCGAGCAGCCCGAGGTTCAACGGCAGCCCGGCGCCGCCGACGGCGACGGTCCCGGCCGCGACCGCCGCGACCAGGCCGTTGCGGTCCTCGACGGCGGGGACGAGCAGCGCGAGGAACACGAGCGGGACGGCGAACTCGAGGCCCCAGGCGTCGGGCACGCCGGTCCCGAGCAGGGCGCCGGCGACGGTGGCGGCCTGCCAGACGATCCAGAGGGTGACGGCGACGCCCAGGTAGTACGCCCGGCGGTCGGACGCCCGGTCCGCGCGGAAGCGGGCGATCGACAGCGCGTAGGCCTGGTCGGTCAGCAGGTACGCCAGGCCGGCCTTCATGCGCCCGGAGCGGTCCGCGAAGTACGGGGACAGCGAGGCCGAGTACATCAGCATCCGGAGGTTGATCACGACGGCGGTCAGGACGACGGCCGAGAGCGCGGCGTCGCGCCCGAGCAGGTCGAGGACCGCGAGCTGTGAGGCGCCGGCATAGACCACGACCGAGAGCGCGACGGCCGTCGGGAGCCCGTAGCCGGCGTTGACGGCCGCGATGCCGGCGACGAGCCCGAACGGCGCGATCCCCAGGAGTAGCGGGGCGACGTCTCGGACGCCGCGACGCAGGTCGGCTCGGTCCATAGACGGCGGTCGTCCCCGGCGACCACAAGCCCTGCGTCTCGCCCCGCGGCATCTCAGTTCGCGAACCTATTTCCCGCTGGGTCGACCAGACCGGGTATGGCAACCGCCCGCGTCCCCTTCGTCGGGGACCACCCCGTCGCGGCCTTCTTCGTCGGCGCGTACGCGTTCACGTGGCTCGTCTCCGCGCCGGCGGCCGCCATGGAGCCGAGCTGGCCGGCGGCGATCCTCGTCTACGTCGGGAGCTTCGGCCCGCCGGTGAGCGCCGCCGCCGTGACGTGGCTCCGCGGCGACGACGTCCGCGCCTGGGCCCGCCAGCTCACGCGCTGGCGGGTCGGCTGGGGCTGGTGGATCGTCGCGCTCGGCCTCCCGGTCCTCGCGGCGGGGCTCGTCACCGCGGGCATCCTCGCAGTCCGCGGGCCGGTCGACCTGGCGCGGGCGCTCCCCTCGCCGGTCGTCTTCGTCGGCGTGTTCCTGTTCGCGCTCGTGCTCAGCGGCGGGCTCAACGAGGAACCCGGCTGGCGCGGGTTCGCCCAGGCGCGGCTGAACGAGCGCTACGGCGCGCTGGCCGCGAGCCTCGTCATCGGCGTGCTCTGGGCGGGCTGGCACCTCCCGTACTTCGTCATCCCCGTGACGCCCCAGTCGAGTTTCCCGCTGGTGAACCAGGTCGGCTGGTTCGGCGGCATCCTCACGCTCTGGGTGGTGCTCGCGTGGGTGTACAACAGCACGGGCAGCGTCCTGCTGGCGATGGCGCTGCACGCCATGGCCAACACCGCGGACATGCTGATCCCGCTGTCCGCGGAGCGCCTGCTGCCCGGCGGCGTGATCGATACGGGTGCGGTGACGACCGTCGTGGTCGTGCACCTCGCGGTCTACGCGCTCCTCGCGCTCGCGGTGATCGCCTACGCCGGACCGCGCGACCTCACGCGCGGCGACCCGCCGGACGCCCGCGCCGTCGGGGCGCGCGAGGACTGAGATCGGCGGGTCCTCACCCGCCGGCGGCGACGATCATCGCTGCCTCGCGGTAGTTCGCCAGCGCCAGGAGGACCACGCCCCCGAGCAGGACGACGGCCTCCCTGCGGGTGATCTCCCACTCGCGGGGGCGGCCGACGCGCTCGAACTCCTCGCGCCAGCGCGGGCCCCGCCGCTGGTGCCAGATCGTCACGCCGCGCGTGGCGACCGCGATCGCCGTCAGCGCGGTGAGCTCGAAGACGCCGCTGCGACCCAGCACGACCGACAGCGAGGGGGCGAGCCGCCCGGCCTGGATCGACAGCGAGTTCGTCCCCCAGACGACCGCGCCCTGGACCCACGTGACGAGCACCACGAGGTAACCCATCGGCGTCCGGACCGACCGGAAGGTGTTGGCGGCGACGACCAGCAGCGCGAACCCCAGGTTCCACGCGAAAATCGAGACGAACTCCCCGCCGCGGCTGCCGGCCGTCGTCGAGAGCGGGCCGGGTCCGGACGCCCGGCGCAGCAGTCCCTCCGGGAGGACGGCGTACGAGACGATCCACGCGATCGTGAACAGCGCGGCACAGAGCGTCCACAGCGCCAGCAGGCGCACGAGCACGTCGTCGTGGTTGACCAGGTCGCCCAGCCGGCGGGCCCAGCCGGCGGCGCCCCGTTCCCCTCGCGTGTCCATACAGTCACGACGCGTGACGCGCCCTTATGCGTGCGGTGCGGTTCCCGCAGGGAGGGACCCGCCCCCGCCGGTGCCACCGCCTCCCTCACCGGACGGTCGGCTCGCTGATCGCCTCGGCGAACGCGACGGTATCCTTGACGTCGGTGATGCGGACCTTCACCTGGTCGCCGGGCTGGGTGTCGGGGACGATCACGATGAACCCGCGCTCGACCTTGGCGATGCCGTCGCCCTGGTCGCCCAACGTGTCGATCGCGACCGAGCGGACCTCGCCCTCCTCGACGGGCGGGCCCTGACGGTGGCCGTGGACGGACGACTCGCCCGTGCCGTTCGACCGGTGGTCGTCGTCGCCGGTGTCGTCGGCCGCGGTGGCGTCCGTGGTCGCGTCCGTGGTCGCGTCCGCCGCCGCGTCCGCGCTCGTTGCGGTCCCGTCTGCGGCCAGCAGCGCGACGCGGTAGGCTTCGCCGACGGTCAGCGAGCCGTTCTCGACCAGTTCGTTCGGGACGGTGACGACGTAGCGGTCGCCGTCTGCCTCGACCGGCGCCTCGTACAGGAGCCGGAGTGACGCGGGAATCTCGCTCATTGTCGGCTGGACGCGCTCGAACGCAAAAACGTACTGGATCTCGACACGCACGCCCGCTCGCGCGTCAATTCGGGGGCCGCCGGGCCGGAGTGGGGCGATTGAGCCCGCCTGCAGGTGCAGGGGAAAGCCGCTTTCGCGTCCTCGCCCGGCTAGCGGTATGGCCGACACCGACGCCGACCGCGAGGAGGGCGTGAACTTCACGGACCTCGATCCCGTCCTCGAGGACCTCTCGTATCCGATCTCGACGGCCGAGTTCGTCGCCCAGCACGGCGGGCACACCATCGAGCGCACCAACGCCGACCCGATCACAGTCGAGGACGTCTTCGAGGGCACCGGCGAGGACACCTACGAGGACCCTGAGGAACTGCGCCAGGCGATCCTGACCTTCATGCCCGCCGACTCGGTGGGGCGCGACCACTACTCCGATCGGGGCGACTCGGCGCCGGAGGACGTCTCCGAACGGAACGAGTTCAACCAGGACGAGTCCTTCTAGCAGGCCGTGCTTTGAGGGGCCGTCGGGGCGTAGGGAGGGCATGGCCGACGCCGTTCCCGCCGCGGCCGAAGACCTGCTCACGAGCGAGCCGCTGATGGCCCACCTGGCGACCAGCCACGACGACCGCCCGCACGTCGCGCCGCTGTGGTACGTCTACCGCGACGGCGTTGTCGAGCTCACGACGAC
This sequence comes from Haloarculaceae archaeon, assembly GCA_042217345.1. Taxonomy (GTDB): domain Archaea; phylum Halobacteriota; class Halobacteria; order Halobacteriales; family Haloarculaceae; genus Halorientalis. The sequence continues at coordinate 9,221 of JBDGSW010000161.1, read as the reverse complement.
GGGGCGCAAGCTCGCGAACCTCCGGACCAACCCGCGCGTCGCGCTGTCCGTCCAGAAGGACGTCGACGGCGAGCCCCAGTGGGGCGTGACTCTCCGGGGGACCGCGACGGTGATCGAGGACGACGCGGAGGCCGCCAGGGAGATCCGCCACCGGGTCAACCGCAAGTACGGCGCCGACGACGACGAGTACGCCGACAACGCGTCGGTCCGCATCGACGTCGCCGACGCCGAGTACTGGGAGTACTGACCGCTCTAGCACGCGCTTAATAACGGCCCCGGGCGGCGAACTGGAGCCGATGACAGACGCGCTCACGGTGCTGGTCGCCGACCCCGAGGCCCGCGTCGTCGAGTCGCCGACCGGGACGTGGATCGTCTCGGGGCTCGACACCGGGGGACTGGCCGCGCTCGATCGGATCGACGGCGTCGGTCAGGGCGAGTGGCACGAGTGGAATCTGGCGACCGACGAGCGGACGGTCGAACGGATCGACTCGCTGTCGCCCGCCGGGCGGACCGCCCCGGATCGCGCGCCGGTGGCGATCGAAGACGCCGTCGACGACGTGCTGGCGCGCGCCGACGTGGACGACGCCTTCAACCTCTACTCGGGGGGCGTCGACTCGACGCTGACTCAGACGTTCGTCGATCCCGACGCCGAGATGCTCAACGTGGGCATCGACGCCGCGGAGTACCGCTTCGAGATGGAGTACGCCCGCGAGGGGGCGGCGCACTTCGACGGGGCCTTCGAGCAGGCGGTGCTGTCGGAGGCGGACCTGCTCGAGCACCTCGAGGCGAGCGTCGCCGCGACGGGCTCGCCGTCCTGTCCGTTCCAGATCGTGCTGCTGAACGAGGCGTTCGCACGCCGCGAGGGGCGGCCGTACCTGATGGCGGTCGGCGCCGACTCAATCTTCGGCAACACCGGGACGAAAGGCGCCCGCGTCGCCGACTGGCTGTCGCCGCTGGTTGGATCGCCGCTCGCCGGCCCGGCCGCGGCCGCCGCGCCGGACCCGGTCGGCAGCTACCTCGGGTGGCTCGCAGAGCTCGACGGACAGCTCGGGCGAAAGCCGGCGTCGCCGGGGTCGTACGCCCAGCAGTACTCGACGTACACCAACCCCGAGCTGGTGGCGTCGCTGTTCGACGAGGGGCTGGTCGCCGACCGCTGTCGGCGTCAGGTGGCGTACGCGCGCGACCGGATCGAGCTCGACGAGACCGCCGGGCGCTTCGGCCGCCAGGCCGCGCTCCGGCACGCACTCTTGGTGTTCGGCCACCGCGTCGGCGCGCGCTGGCGCCAGCTGGCGTTCGCCCACGGGAACTCCCTGATCGCCCCCTTCGAGACCAGGCGCCTGCTGGAGTGTGCCGCGTCGGTCCCCGCCGACGAGCGCTTCGTCCAGGGGATCGCCGGCCTGCGTGACCTCTCGACGAAGTACCTCCTCAAGCGGACGCTCGAGAACCGCCTGCCCGCGTACGACACCGGCCGCGAGAAGGGCGCCGGCGTGTTGCCGTTCGAGCGCTACGTCGACTCGGGCCCGCTCGCGGACGTCTTCGAGACCTACGATCCCCCGGCGTTCGCCACCGCCGAGCGGTGTCGGGCCGTCCTCGACGACGGCGGTCGCCAGGGCTGGAACCTGGTCACCTACGCGATCTGGCGCGACCGCGTCCTGGACAACCCCGACCTGACGGTGGTCCCGTCGACCGAGCGCCTCGAGTGGACGACGCCCACGGCCGACGGCCCGACGACGAGCGTGGAGCGGTGACGCCGCGGGTGGTCGGCCCCGCTGTGGCGACCACAGGGTTTACCACAGGGGCCGTACATCTGCACCTAGACACGTCTCCGAGATTACCATGTCACGATCGACGTACCAGTGGCAGTGCAAGCGTGCCTCCCCGTCGACGGCGCAGTCTCGTCGCGCACCGTCGCGAACGCACGCCCGAGCCGGACGGACGCACGCGGCCGGTCGGGCGTGATCGCCGGCATGGCCACCGACGATGCGTTCGACGCACGCGATTCCGACGGCCGGCCGGCGGGGGCCGACGAGCCCGAGCCAGCGTTCGAGACCACCTACGAGTACGGTGACCAGATCGACGGGCTCACCGTGACTATCGTCGACGGCGTGGCGACCGTCCGCGACGTCTCCCCGATGGAGATCGTCCCTCGCGTCGCCGAGTCGGTCGATCCCGACGCCCTCGAGCGCATCTTCCGGCCGCTTCCGGACGGGACGCGCCGCAGGGGCTCGGTCACGTTCTACCTCGTGGGCTGTCGGATCACCGTCGACAGCGAGGGCGTCGTCCGGATCTACGACGACGCCGGGGACGGACGCGGACGGTGACGTGACCGGGGACGGACCTGACGGTCACGCCGCCGGCGACGGGTAGGGCGGTGCTGACCGCGGCCGCCGGCCAGTTCCGCGCTCGGCCGATCAGCCCCGCGTCGCGTACTGTGCGAGCGCGGTGAGCGAGTACGCCGTGAGGACCACGAGCGCGACGGCGTTCGGCCACAGCATCGCCGCGGGCGCGACGCCGGCGGAACTGGCGGCGTACGCGACGGCGCCGCCGAGCCCGATGCCGAGGTAGCTCCCGCACCAGGTGAACGCGCGGGGGCGCTCGTCGGCCGCGTCGTCGCCGTCGTCGGCGTCCGTCTCGACGTGGGCGGCCAGGGTCGCGTGGTTCGGTCCGCGCTCGATGGTGCCCCGGTCGTCGTCGTAGGCGACCACGTCGAACTCGTCGAGCTTGTCCAGGTGTGACTGGTACAGCGCGATGTACACGCGCTGGCGCTCGGTGCTGGTGATCTGGTCGACGGGCTTGTCGCACTACCAGGCCGTGATCCGGTCGGCGAGGTCGCCGATCTCGACCGGGCCGTCGTACTCGTCGAAGTAGCGCACGACCGCCCGCCGGCGCGCGCTCTGGAGCAGGTGGAACACGTCGTTTTTGTCCTCGAACCCCCCGGGGGCCGCGGTCGCCTCGCGCTCGTTCGCTGCCGTCTCGATCGTTCGCCGCTCGGTTGTCATCGCTGCCATTGCTCCCCCGTATCAACTGTCAGGTATTAGTTCGGGGTGGAAGTTACGCCGCGTTACGTCGCGTTTCGCACCGTTTAATTCGGTTCACATCTGGCGATTTACGCCGAAAACGTGAGGGCCGGTACCGAACCGAACGGTCGGAACCTCTCTCGCCCGTGTCATGCGTGCGTCTGACGCGTTCGTCACCCGTCCACTACCTAATATATTAAGGCGAAAGGATAACTGACCCCCACCATAACCAATCAGATGAACGAACAAGATGGTGGGCACCACGCACGCAGCTCGCACCCGTTCGCCCATCCCGACCACCCGCCGCCCCGGAGTCCCCGACGATGAGACGCGGCGGCGCTGACCGCCCGTGGGCGGCGCTCGTCGTCGCCTGCCTGGCGGTGGTGGTGCTGGGGGTGGTACCGGCGGCCGCGGCCGCGCCGGCGGGTTTCAACCCCGACGAGTCCCGCGGCGACGGCGTCTCCGTCTCGGTGACGATCACCGGGAGCGACGCCTTCGTCCACGCGGGCACGGTGAGCGTCTGGCGGTCCGGCTCGGCGGTCGTCCGGGCCGACCTCGCCGACGCCACCCGGGGCTACCACTACTACGAGCTCTGCCTGTCGCGGACCGGCGGCGGCTCGACCCGGACGGTCGACTGTTCCACGGTCGTCACCCGCAACGGGACCGGGTCCGCCGCGATCCGGTACGACCCCTGGCAGAACGTCTTGACGGGCTTTCACCGGCTGAACGTCACGGTGACGGACTCGACCACTGGCGACACCGTCGCCCGGCGCAGCGTTACCGTGCGCCTGCTGGACCGCGAGGGCGACGTCGACGACGACCGCGTGGCCAACGCCCGCGAGCGCGAGCTGGGGTTGAACATGACCAACCCCGACACGGACGGCGACGGGTTGACCGACGGCAACGGGCTGTCGATCTACCCGACGGACCCCGCCGTCGCCGACACCGACGGCGACGGTCTCACGGATGCCCACGAGCTCCACGGCGCGACGAACGCGACCGTGGCCGACACGGACGGCGACGGCCTCGACGACGGCCGGGAGGTGGCAATCGGGACCGACCCGCTCGACCCGGATACGGACGGCGACGGGCTGGCCGACGGCCGTGAGGTCGCGCTGCGCACCGATCCCCTGGTTCGTGACACAGACGGGGACGGGCTTTCCGACGCCACCGAGGTCGCCATCGGGACCGACCCGACTGACGGCGCGACCGTGCCTCTGCTCGCCGTCGCCTCGCTCGCCGCGGCCGCCCTCGCGGTCGTCAGCTGGCGCCAGTACGGGCCCGACGACGTCGCCGTGTTGCCGTCGCCGCGTCGCCAGCTCGAACCCCCCGAGACCGACCTCGTCGAGGCCGCCGACGGGGGCCGCGCCGCCGAGCCCGACGCCCCTGACGCTCCGGCGTCGACTGACGACGACCCCGAACCGGCGGTCGATCCGGAGCTGCTGCCGCCGTCCGATCGGGTCCTCCGACTGCTCGAGGGCGCCGACGGGCGCATGCGCCAGAGCCAGATCGTCGAGGCGACCGAGTGGTCGAAGGCGAAGGTCAGCCGCACGCTCTCGGACATGGAGGACGACGGCGCGATCACGCGCTTCCGCCTCGGCCGGGAGAACATCGTCACGCTGGCCGACGAGGAGTGATCGTCGGTCCGGCTCGTCCGGCGGCGCCATGGCTGTCGCCACTCGGTGAGGCGCCTCAGCGATAAAGTCCGTCGAGAAACAGCGATCAGACCTGCTCGGCCATCGCCTGCAGCTGGGAGGGCGTCGTCACCTGCAGGTTGTCGCCCCACCCCTCGATGATGTCCAGCAGGTGGGTGAAGTGGTCCATCGAGACCCGCTTGTTCGGGCCGATCCCTTCGAAGGCGACCACCGTCAGCTGGTTGTACTGGGCCGCGAGGTTGATCATGCGTGCGGCGCCGTTGAGGTCTTTCCCGTACACCCGCGAGACGGCCGCCTCGCCGACCGGCGGGATCGTGTTCGGACAGGCGCCGAAGGTGAACCCCATGTCGTGGTGCTTCCGGACCAGATCCAGCGTCTCGGCGTCGTAGGCGTCGTAGGGGATCGCCATGAACCGCATCCCGTCGCGAAAGCCCTTCAGGTTCAGCCAGTGTTTGGCCTGCTTGATCGCCCGCTCTTTCTCGTCGGTCGATAGCTGCGGGAGGGGCGTACCGTTGTGCGGGTTAGAGATGACGTCCCAGCCGGCGTCGCGCATCTCGCGCAACTGGCCGGTCGTCAGGTACCCGTCGGAGTTGACGTCGTGGGGGATGGCCGACTCCATGGCGGGCCAGCCCCGTTTCTGCAGTTCGGGGAAGGCCTTCTCGTAGTGGCTGGTCAGCGTGTCGTCGAACGACAGGACGACGCGGCCGCTGTCTGCCTGCTTCGGGACCAGCCGCAGGTCGTCGACGACGAAGTCGATCGGCTCGCCGTCGCTGAGGACGACCAGGCGCAGCTCCTGGACGTTCGAGAGGTCGGGCTCGCCCTGCTTGCCGGTGTAGCCCAGGTCGATGCGCAGCCACCCGTCCATCTGCTCGGGGACGTACCGCCGGCAGACCAGGTGGTCGCTGTACGTCGGGGCGAGGACGTCCATCGCGATCTTGCCCGAGCTCGGGCTGTTCAGCTTCGCCGCGATCGAGAGGTCGTGACTCGTCAGGTCCAGCCCGTCGGGGAAGGACTTGTAGATGCCCGCCGCGTCCCCCGCGGGGTTCTGGATCCGGGCCGACCGGCTCCCCTTGTAGACCGCGTCGGTCTGGGTCGTGGCCTCGCCCTTGATGGTGCCCCACAGCGAGATGTCCTCGAAGTCCTCGAGCACCTCGCCGCGGTCGGTGTAGTGGAAGTCACCCGTCGGGCCGCCGCCGCTCGGCGTCCCGTCCGTCCCGGTGGCGTTCCCGCCCCCGGCCGTGGGTCCGGACCCGTTGCCGTTCGACCCGCCGATCTCTCCCTCGATCCCTGAACACCCGGCCAGGCCGACGCTCGCCGCCGTCGCGACCAGGAACGTCCGTCTGCTTGGTCGCTTCATGGCAGCCCGACCGTAGACGGGCTCGACCCATTATTGTGTACGTGCTAAGTCACGTTACACCGATAGTAAGGATCCGCGAGGGGGTCGGCCGATCGGTCGCCCGCGCGCCCGCGCTATCCCCTCGCGAGTTAGCGCCGCGATAATAACGGCCGTCGGGGCCGACGCCGCCAACATGGACGCAGACGCCGTTCACGAGCGCAGCACCGCGATCGTCGACGAGATCACGCGCGCGGTCGTGGTCGAGGACTCGGTCGTCGAACTCGTCCTCGCGGGGTTCGTCTCGCGTGGCCACGTCCTCCTGGAGGACCCGCCGGGCACGGGCAAGACGCTGACGGCCCGGTCGTTCGCGACCGCGCTCGGGCTGTCGTACTCGCGGATCCAGTTTACGCCGGACCTGCTCCCGTCGGACGTGACCGGGACGCACGTCTACGACGAGTCCCGCGGCGCGTTCGAGTTCCGGCCCGGCCCGGTCTTCGCGAACGTGGTGCTGGCCGACGAGATCAACCGCGCCTCGCCGAAGACCCAGGCCGCGCTGCTGGAAGCCATGGAGGAAGGGCAGGTCACCGTCGACGGCGAGACCCACCAGCTGCCCGAGCCCTTCTTCGTCATCGCGACGCAGAACCCCGTCGAGCAGGAGGGGACCTTCCCGCTGCCGGAGGCCCAGAAGGACCGCTTCGCGGTCAAGACGAGCCTGGGCGTGCCCTCCCTGGACGGCGAACTCGAACTGCTCGACCGCCGGGCGGGCAGGACCGACCAGACGCCCACGGTCGAGCCGGCCTGCGCCGAGCGGGACGTCCGGCTGCTCAGGGACGCCCCCGAGCGGGTCCACGTCGCCGAGGAGGTGCGCCGCTACGTCGCCCAGCTCTGTCGCGCCACCCGCGACGCCGACCGCGTCGTCGCCGGCGTCTCCCCGCGGGGCACCCAGCGGCTGTTCGAGGCCGCCCGCGCGCTGGCCGCCGTCCGCGGCCGCGAGTACGTCACCCCCGAGGACGTCAAGTCGCTGGCCGAACCGGTGCTGGCTCACCGACTGGTCCTCACGGCCGACGCCAGGGTCGAGAACGTCGGAAAGCGGGACGTGATCGGCGACCTGACTGAGACGGTCCCGGTCCCGACGGTCAGTTATACAGCGCCGCCGTCAGCGTGAGTGCGGCGGCCAGCAGCGCGCCCAGCGCCGCCAGCGACAGCCCCGTCACGTCGGCGCCTGCGACCAGGAACGTCGCGCCGACGCCGAGGCCGCCCACCGCGGCCGTCCCGGCGCCGTGCAGCGCCTCGACCGGCCAGGTGCGCGCCTCCCGGCCCAGTTGCTCGCCGACGTTGACCGCCTGTTCGCCCAGATCCCACGCGAGGACGACCGCGACGCCGGCGAGCACGACGGTTCCCGTGGGGCTCCCGTAGACCGCCGCCGAGAGGACGACCGACAGCACCAGGAGCCCGGTGCCGACCGACAGCACCAGCCGCTCGCGCCCGCGCTTGAGCGGCGCGAGCGCCAGCCCCAGGACGGTCAGGCCGACCAGCCCGGGGGCGAGTTCGACGGTGGTCGACAGCGCCGGCGAGCGGGCGACGCCCAGGCCGATCCCGGCGGCGACGACGACCGCGCCGACCGCGGCGACGAGCACGCCCGCGAGGACGTGCCCGCGGTGGCGAAGTTCGACGCCGCCGACCGCGACCGCGACGCCCGCGAGCGTGACCGCGAGGGCCGTCCGCTGGCCGGGGCCCGTGGCCACGAGCGCGACCGCGACCGCGCCGACGAGCACCGAGCCAACGGCGCTGGCCGGCGTGGGGCGGTTCGTCGTCACGCTCGCCTCCGTTCTTCTGCCGCGAGGAGCACGCTCCCCAGCGGTTCGTCCGGCGGCCAGTCGATCACCGGGACGTCGCTGGCGCGCAGGCGCTCGATCCGCGCCTCGCGCTCGACGCCGGCGAGCCGGCCGCCGACGGTGTCGCCGGTCGTCACGTCCGGGCTGAGGACCGTCACGGCGTGGCCCGCGGCCTCGAAGCGGAGACACGCCGCCGCGAGGTCGCCGTCGGGCAGCGGCGAGACGACCACGACCTGCGCGTCGGGGCCGAGCCGGCTGCGCAGCGCCGAGACCTGCCCGTCGAGCGTCTCAGTCCCCGTCGCCTCGTCGGGCGGCCGGGCGGACAGCGTCGGGTGCGAGCCCAGCAGCGCCCGCGCCCGCGCGGCGTGTTCGGCGCCGGATCCGGGCACCAGCCAGCCGAGTTCGGGACCTAGCGCGGCGATGCCGACCCGATGCGGGGTTTCCCCGAGCGCCGCGAACAGCTGCTCGACGGCGGCGCGGCCCCGGGAGACGGCGTGGGGTTCCGCCGGCGAGCGCGCCCGGTAGGCGGCCTCGCGGGCGTCGAGGACCAGCAGGACCGACGTGTCCCGCTCCTGGCGGTACTCGACGGTGGTGAGCTCGCCGGTGCGCGCGAAGCGCTTCCAGTCGACGCGGTTGCGCGAGTCGCCGCGGCGGTACTCGCGCGTGCGGTGGAACTCTATGCCGGCCCCGCCCTCGTCGGTGACGAGGTCGCCGACCCGCTGGCCGGGCTGGGTCCGCAGCGGCACCTCCGGCACCGCGTCGGCGCAGGCGATCGCCGTCTCGACCGACAGTTCGGTCTCGACCTCGGTGGCGCCGGCGAGGTCACGGACCAGCGCGGTCGCGGGCTCGAAGCGGTGCGTGCCGCGGTCGGCACGCACCGAATAGCTGAACGTCGTGGACTGCCCCGGCCCGAGGACGGCCGCGTGTCGTGGGGTCCCGTCCGCGACTGCGAGCATGGGTGGGACGCCGTCGACGATCCTGACGTCCGACAGCCAGTCGTCGCCGGCGTTGCGGACCGTCACGGTCACGGTCACCGCCTCGCCCGGCGCGGGCTGGTCGGCCGCGACTCGCCGGTCGAGTTCCAGCGTCGGTTCGGGCGCGCCGGTCAACCGCGGATAGGCCGCGAACGCGACCGACGCCGCCGACAGCAAGAGCAGCGACGGCCGCTCGAGGAGGACGCCCGCGCCGCCGGCCACGAGCGCGACCGCGACGACCCCGCGCCACCGCCGGGTGGTGCGGACCGTCGTCACTGGTCGGCCCTCCCGCGGGCCCGTCGGACGACCGCCTCGGCGCCCCGCCGAGCCCCGCGCTGGAGCCACGAGTCGCCGCGCAGGGCGGCGCGGACCCTGGCGCCAGCGCCCGGCGCGTCACCGCGGAC
>JBDGSW010000110.1:18976-30315 GCA_042217345.1 Haloarculaceae archaeon | reverse complement strand
TCGATGCCGGCGTAGACGTCCTCGGTGTTCTCCCGGAAGTTGACCATGTCCATCTGGTCGGGGCGCTTGACCGGGGAGGGGACGCCCTCGATGTGGTAGGTCGGGCGCATGTTCGTGTAGAGGTCCAGTTCCTTCCGGAGGGCGACGTTCAGCGAGCGGAAACCGGCGCCAACCGGCGTCGTCAGCGGGCCCTTGATGCCGACGTGGAACTCGCGGAAGGCCTGGAGGGTGTCTTCGGGGAGGTTCTCGTCGTACTTCTCACGGGCGCTCTCGCCGGCGTAGACGCGCATCCAGTGGATCTCGCGCCCGGTGGCCTCGGCGGCGGCCTGGAGGACCTTCTGGGCGGCCGGACCGACGTCGGTCCCGATCCCGTCCCCGTAGATAATGGGTATGATGGGGTCGGACGGGACGTCGAGTTCGTCTCCGTCGGGGTCTACCACCTCGATTTTCTCGCCGTCCGCGGGCACTTCGACCTTCTCGTAGTCCATGCTGCTGAAGTTCACACGTCGGGCTAAAAGTCCTACCGCTTCGCGGAAACTGTAGACAACGTTCGGGAAGGTTATCCACCGGCGTCCCCCAGATTTCACCGTGCACCTGTTCGCCCACGGCGGGGCCGGGTCGGCGACCGACCACCCCGGTCCCCGCCAGCGCGCGCTAGAAGCCGCGGCAACCGCCGGCAGTGACGTCCAGTCGCCGGTCTCGGCCGTCGTCGCGGCCGTCCGCACGCTCGAATCGGACCCGCAGTTCAACGCCGGCGTCGGCGGCGCGGTCCAGAGCGACGGCCGCGTCCGGACGGACGCTGGGCTGATGACCGCCGATCCGTCTGGCGGCGACGCGGTCGGGGCCGCCTGCGCCATGCCGGGCGTCGAGCACGCCGTCGACGTCGCCCGGCTGGTCGCCACCGAGACGCCCCACGTCCTGCTGGCCGGCGACAGGGCCGTCGCGTTCGCCCGCGCCGAGGGCGTCGCCGTCGACCGCGACCTCCGGACCGAGCGCACGCGCGAGCGGTGGCGGTCCCTGGACCCCCCGCCGGCCGACGACCTCGCCGCCCAGCTGTCGTGGGTTCACGATCGCTTCGGTGACGGGCCGGCCAGGGCCGACGCGACCGACCACGACACCGTCGGCGCCGTGGCCACCGACGGGGAGCACCTGGCGGCGGCCACCTCGACCGGCGGGCGGTGGTGTGCGCTGGCCGGTCGCGTCGGCGACGTGCCCCAGGTCGGCAGCGGCTTCTTCGCGTCGGCGGCCGGCGCCGCCAGCGCCACCGGGGCGGGAGAAGCCATCGCGCGGCGGAACCTGGCCCGGCGGACGGTCGAACTGCTCGAGGCTGGGCGCTCGCCCGACGCGGCCGCCGCGTCGGCGATCGACGATCTCGAAGCCGCCACGGGCGAGGGCGCGGGGGTGATCGCGGTCGATCGCTCGGGTGAGCGCGGATCGTCGTCCAACACCGAAGCGATGCAGACCGCGGCGTCCACGGTGGCGTAGCCGTCTGACCGCGGTGGGCCGAACGCAACTCCTTTGGCGGCGATGGCCGAACGCTGGGCCATGAGCGACGTGGACCTGGACGCCGAGGAGTACGAGAAACACCGGGAGGCGGGCGAGATCCTCGCGCGGGTACGCAACGAGGCCGCCGAGCGCGTCGAGGTCGGCGCCAGTCACCTCGAGGTCGCCGAGTGGGCCGAAGAACGCATCCGCGAACTCGGCGGCGAGCCGGCGTTCCCGGTCAACATCAGCGTCGACGAGGAGGCCGCCCACGCCACGCCCAGCGTCGGCGACGACAGCACGTTCGGCGAGGAGATGGTCAATCTCGACATCGGGGTCCACGTCGACGGCTGGCTGGCCGACACCGCCGTCACCGTCGACCTCTCGGGGCACGACGACCTGGCCGAGGCCCCCGCCGCTGCGCTGGACGCCGCCCTCGAGATGATCGAGCCCGGCGTCGAGACTGGCGACATCGGCGCGGTCATCGAGGAGACGATCGACGGCTACGGCTACAACCCGGTCGTCAACCTCACCGGCCACGGCCTGGGTCACTGGCAGCAACACACCCCACCGAATATCCCGAACCGCGCCGTCGACCAGGGCGTCGAGCTGTCGGTCGGTGACGTCGTGGCCATCGAGCCGTTCGCCACCGACGGCGGCGGGAAGGTCCGCGAGGGCAGCGAGGAGGAGATCTTCGCGCTGGAGGCCGAGGGCGGGTCTATCCGCGACCGGTCGGCGCGGCAGGCCCTCGAGCAGATCACCGAGGAGTTCAAGACGCTGCCGTTCGCGACGCGGTGGCTGGACGTCAGCCGCGCCTCGATGGCGCTACGGCGGCTCAAACAGCAGAACATCCTCCACGGGTATCCGGTCCTGAAGGAGGAGGACGGCCAGCTCGTCAGCCAGAAGGAGCACACGATCATCGTGACCGAGGACGGCTGCGAGATCACGACGCAGCTGTAGCGAAAGCAGGAGCGGTCGCGGAGGCGGTTGCGGAGGCGGAGGCGGTCGCAGCAGCAGAGGCGGTAGCGGAAGCGGAGGCGGAGGCGGAGGCGGTTGCGGAGGCGGAGGCGGAGGCGGTTGCGGAGGCGGTTGCCGAGGCGGGAGCATCCGCCGAGCGCGGGGCGCGAGGCGGTTCACTCGGCGCGAGGCCTTCGGCCGAGCGCCGAGCCGTTTTTGGTGCAGATTTTTTCGAGGAGGGGTCGCGGCTCCGCCGCGACCCGACGAGAAAAAAGGTGCGTTCTAGGCGTTGTTCATCCGGATGGTGGTCCGGGCGCCGCAGACGCGACACTCGCTCACTCGGTAGGGCTCGCGTGAGTACTCCGCGTTCTCGGGCCTCGCACTCTCGGTCAGAATCTCGAGGGAGACGTCGTGGGGCGTCTCGCGCCCACACTGCTCGCAGTCCTCGGTCATCCCCTCGGACGCACCATCTGTCGCTGACATCACACCCCCTACCGGCGAATCGAGAATAAAAACCCCTCTCCGTTACGGACCGTTCAAACGCTCGCCCCGCTCCAGTCGTGCGGTTTTCGCCCGTTACTGCCTGAGAATTCTCGAGAACGTTTACAGAGCACGCTCGACCGGTCGAAGTGGAACCAGAACTGAAAACGGCCGAATCACTTAAATACCAGAACCTGCGGCGACGACCGGTGCCGTTTTTCGCATCGATACTGGGACCGTGAGTGCCGCAGGCGCGCGGGAGCGGGAGGTATTAACCGGATCGGTGCGCCAGGGCCATCATGGAGCAGGTGTTCGCCCCGTGGCGGATTGAGTGGATCGAGCGCGAGGACAAGAACGCCGCGATCGACGGGTGCGTGTTCTGCGCGTTCGCCGAGTCGGACGACGACCGGGCGAACAACGTCGTCGCTCGGAGGGACCGCGCGTTCGTCCTGCTGAACAACTACCCGTACAACCCGGGACACGCGATGGTGATCCCCGACGTACACACCGGCGAGTACACCGACCTCGACGAGGCGACGCTGCTCGATCACGCGCGGCTGAAACAGCGGACGCTCGACGCGATGACCGAGGCATTCGACCCCGGTGGATTCAACGCGGGGCTGAATCTGGGCGAGGGGGCCGGCGGGTCGATCGACGAGCACCTGCACACCCACGTCGTCCCCCGGTACCGCGGCGACACGAACTTCATGCCGGTGATCTCCGACACGAAGGTGATCGTCCAGGCCGTCGAGGAGACCTACGACCGGCTGCACGCGGCGTTCGCCGACCAGGAGGGGGCCACCGTCCCGGGCGAGGACCGAGCGGTGGTCTTCGACTAGCGGGGTTCGCCAAAGGCGTAGACCGTGTTGTGGCTGGTGACCGTGACGTCGACGACGTCGCCGAGTTCGAGCCCGCGGTTCTGGGCGTCGGCTATCACGACCTGGCGATAGGCTTCGTCGTAGCCGACGAGTGACTCGTCGGTGCCGTCCTCGACGAGCAGGACGGACTGCTCGCTGCCGACGAGGTCCGCGTAGGCCTCGCCCATGACGTCCATCTTCAGGTCGGTCATGGCCTTCGAGCGGTCCTTCTTGGTCTGGCCGCCCAGGCCCTTCAGGTCGGCGGCGTCGGTGCCGGGGCGCTTCGAGAAGCGCGTGACGTTGATCTTCTCCGGGCGGACCTCCCGCAGCAGATCCATACTGCGCTCGTGGTCGGCGGGCTCTTCGGTGGGGAACCCGACGATGAAGTCCGTCGCGAGCGTCCAGTGATCCAGGTGGGCATCGAAGGTCTCGACGACCTCGCGGAACTCCCGGACCTGGTGCTGGCGGCGCATGTCGCCCAGCACGTCGTCGCTGCCGGACTGGACCGGGGCGTGCAGGAAGTTGTAGAGCTTCTCGTTGGCGGCGAACACCTGCGCGAGCTCCTCGCGGATGCCGTGGACGCCCTTGGGGTTAGCCATGCCCACGCGGACGCGGAACTCGCCGTCGATGTCGCAGATGCGGTCGAGCAGGCGGTGGAGCTTGCGTTCGCCCTCGTCCCAGCCGTAGACGCCGGTGTCCTGGCCGGTGATCCGCAGCTCCCTTGCGCCGGCGTGGACGAGTGCGCGGGCCTTTTCGACGTTGTCCTCGATCGAGGGGCTGTCGATCTTGCCGGTGGCCTGCTTGGTGATGCAGTACGAACAGTCGCTCATGCACCCGCGAGCGATCGGGAGGATGCCCACCACGCCGTCGAGGATCGGCTCGGTGTCGGGCGTGACTGTCGGGCACTCGCCGTTGAGGACGTGCTGGGGGACGTCGTCCCAGTGCAGCACCTCGGCGTCGACGCCGGCCTCGCGGAAGGCCTCGCCCTGGGCCAGCGCCATGCATCCGGTGACGACCAGCTCCGCGGTCTCAGCTTCGAGTTCTGCGGCCCGCCGGAGCATGTTCTGCTCCGTCTTCTCGACGACCGTGCAGGTGTTGAGGATGGCGACGTCGGCCGACTCCGGGCCGTCGGCGGGGTGGTGGCCGCCCGCCCGGAGCGCCTGCTCGATCTGCTGGGTCTCACCCCGGTTGGAGGTGCACCCGTACGTCTCGATGTGATAGCGGGCCATTCGCTACCTCACCCTCGCCGCTCGGCGAGCAAAAGCGCGACGGATCCGCGTCACTCCCCGTCGCCACCGTCGAGGGCGGGTTCGCCGGCCGCGCGCCACTTCTCGACGATGGTCGCGCCGCTGCTGGCGCCGATGCGCTCGGCGCCGGCCGCGAGCATCGCCTCCGCGGCCGCCCAGGAGCCGATCCCGCCGCTGGCTTTGACGGGGAGGTACTCGACCATCATCGCGACGTCTTCGACGGTCGCCCCGCCGTCGGCGAACCCGGTGGCGGTCTTGAGCATCGCGGCGTCGGTCTCGGCGACCAGTTCGCACGCCCGTTCGAGTTCCGCGTCGGTCAGCAGCGGCGCCTCGACGATCACCTTCACCGGGAGCGTCACCGCGGCGACGACCTCGGCGACCTCGGCGCGGTAGGCGTCGCCTTCGCCGCCTCTGAGCAGGCCGGCGTTGGCGACGAGGTCGAGTTCGTCGGCGCCGTCGGCCGCCGCGCGCTCGGCCTCGGCGACCTTGACCGCGGTGGCGTGCTGGCCGTGGGGGAACCCGATCACGGTCGCGAACGTCGTCTCGGGTGCGTAGCTGGCCGCGAGGTCGGCGTAACAGGGCGGGACGCAGGCGTTCGTGCCGTACTCGACGGCCTCGTCGAGGACCGCCAGCACGTCGTCGGCGGTCGTCTCGGGCCCGAGCACCGTGTGGTCGACGCGCCCCGGCAGGTCCATGCCCGAGCGCTACGCGCCCGAGACAATAAAGCCGGGTCCCTCCCGGATCGGAAAGCTTTCGGCGGGCCGCTCGCCCTCTCTCCCATGGCTTTCTGGCGTTTCTCCGCCGTCGTGGCGCTGCAGGTGTTGCCCTCGGGGCTCGCCGTCCCGCCGCCCGCGTACCTGATCGCACTGGCCGTCGGCACCGCCGCCGTGATCGCCGGCCTGTGGCGCGTTCGGCCGCGGGTCACCCGCCGGCTGATCGTGGCCCTGGCCCCCTGGATGGTCGCCGGCGCCGCCGGCCACGCGCTGTATCAACTCGACGCCGCACCCGACGCGCTGGCACCGCTGCTCGGCGCGCCCGCGGTCTACGTCACCGCCTTCGTCCTCGCCGGCACTGCCGTCGTCGCCGCGATGGTCGCCGACGGCGCCCGAGTGTCGGCCTGGATCGCGGGGACCGGGGCGCTGGCGGCGATAATCCCGGCCGGCGCCGTCCTCGGCGTGGGCGCCAGTCGGGGGACCCTCTCGCTCGCCGTCCCGATCGCCGCTCTCGTCGTCGCCGTCGCGCTCGCGGCGGCGAGCCTGGCCGTGTTCGACCGGGTCGCACCGCGGCTGTCTCGTCGGGCGGGATGGCTCGGCGCGCTGGTCGTTTTCGGCCACGCCCTCGACGGGGTCTCGACGGCCGTCGGGGTCGACCTCCTGGGGACCGGCGAGCGAAGCCCGCTGCCACGTGCGATCATGGGCGTCGCCCGCTCGCTCCCGACGGCAGACGCAATCGGCAGCGGCTGGCTGTTCGTTCTCGTGAAGGTGGTCATCGCCGTGGGCGTCCTCTGGCTGTTCGCGGACTACCTGGAGGACGAACCGGCCCAGGCGAGCGTCCTCCTGGGCGTGATCGCGGCCGTCGGCCTGGGACCGGGAACGCAGAACCTGCTGTTGTTCGCCGCCACGGGCGGCTTCTGAGCGTTCGTTCACGCGCCTCGCGCCGACTCGAGCCAGCGGGCGCGTCCAGCGACCGCCCTGTGGTCGGCGCTCGCGCTCCTGAACTGCGAGTCGACGAAAAACGGGGACGTGCGGCGCGAGCGGCGCCGTGTGACCCGTGGTGCTGTCGAGAGTGAGGTCCGGTGTTTCGGGGCAGGGGATGTCGGACGCAGGCACGCGGGCGGACACCGAACGAACCGCCCGTGGCCCCGCGTCCCTACGCACATCATCCGCCGGCCGAAGTATAAAGGTTACTGCTCGTGAAGCTTACTTCGTATGCGCGAACTACTGCCATCCGGCACCTCGCGCGACGTGTCGGCCGATCCCAAGGTTAATGCGTAAGCACGAAGAATGGAGTCATATGCCCTCAAACTCCGACGGAGGCGAGTATCCGCGGGCCCCCGCCCAGAAGGCCCGCGACGACACCATCGTCGGAGTCTTCGAGTCGACCAGCGATCCCGTGCTGACGACCGCCGAGGTCGCCGCCGAGTTGCCGATCGGCAAGCGCGCGACGCTGAACCGCCTGGAGGACCTCGTCGAGCGCGGCGAGATCGACTCGAAGGACGTCGGCGTCGGGCGCGTCTGGTGGCGCGAGGACGACCACGCCGACGAACCGACCGATTCGACCGATTCGTCTGATTCGACCGACTCCGTCGACACCACCAGCGCGCACGCGGAGGCTGCGTCACAGGATCGACGCGGCGGCGACGCGACGAACCACGACGCGCCCGCCGTCGACACCCAGTCCGGCTCCCGCCCCGGCGAACGGTCCGAATCGGCGTCGAGTGGAACGCCTCGACAACCCCCGACCGACGCCCGGCCACCCCGGTCGTCCTCACGCGCCGTCGATCAGCCGGCGACCGAGAGCCCGCGCTGGGCGTTCGTGGGGAGCCTCGGGACGCACGCCATCTACGCGGGCGTGTTGTTCATCGGGCTCTTGCTGGCCGAGCAGTCCGTGGCCGCCGAGTCGCTGCTGCCGGTGTCGACGGTCCAGCTCTTCTTGCTCGCGGTGCTGTTTTTCGTGATCGGGGTGCCGGCCTACGCCGCTTACCGGATCCGACGCTCGTTGTCGGCGGCGGGTGTTTCCCTGCCGTCCGCGCTGCGAGCCGCGCCGCGATCGGACGGTAACGACGGGCCTGGCCCCTGACCGGCGCGGGCCCGAGACCGAAGCCGGGCACGAATGCCCCGTGATTTTGTAGGCGGTCGACGAACGGGGCCCATGGCCAAGCAACCGCACCTGCTCGTGAGCGACGGGGAACTGGCGGACGTAGCGCTGTTGCCGGGCGACCCGGGCCGGGTCGACCGGATCGCCGACGCCTGTGACGACGCGACGGTCGTCTCGGCCAACCGCGAGTACAAGGTGGTCAACGCGACGTACAAGGGTCGCGAGCTGTCGATCTGCTCGACGGGCATCGGCTGTCCCTCGGCGGCCATCGCCGTCGAGGAGCTGTCGGCCGTCGGGGTCGACACCGTCCTGCGCGTAGGGACGACGGGTGCACTCCAGTCCGGCATCGAGATCGGCGACATGGTCGTCGCGACGGCGGCGGCCAAAGACGAGGGTACGACCGGTCGCTACGAGTCGGATACCGTGCCCGCGGCCGCGGACTACCGCGTCCTGTCGGCGCTCGTCGACGCCGCCGAATCGCGCGAGGGGAGCGTGGCCGATCGGCCGGCCAGCGGCGATGGGGCGGTATCGGGAGGCAGCGTCCACGTCGGGCCGATCGCGACGGACGACGCCTTCTATGCGGAGACGGACGCCTACGTCCGCGACTGGGAGGCAGCGGGGCTGCTCGCCGTAGAGATGGAGGCGGCGGCGATCTTCTCGCTGGCGCGCCGGAAGGGTCTGCGCGCCGGCGCGATCTGCACCGTCGACGGCAACCTCGTCGAGGGGACCCAGAAGGGCGAAACCGACGCCGAGGAACTGCCGGAGAAGGCCAAGAACAACGTCGAGCGCGCGATCGCGATCGCCCTGGATGCGGCGGCGACGCTCTGACTCCGGGTTCGCGGGTGAACTGCGGCGGACGCGGACGCGGGCACGGCGTTTTTGTGGGCGCGCTGGGTAGAGACGCCATGCGCGACCGGTTGCGCGAACGATACCGGACTGGCGTGAGCCGACTGCGTCGGCTCGAGCGCCGCGAGGTCCGGGAGTTCCGCGGCTGGATCGAACACACGCGCAACCTCGTGCACCTGTCGATCGTCGTGTTCGTCCCGCTGTTGATCGCGGCGGTCACGTGGCTGTCCGGCGCGCTCGACGTGCTGCCGTACCTGCTGTTCCCGCCGCTGGCATCGGGGACGTACACGCTGTTCGCCCACCCCGAGAGCGAGTACGCCTCGCCGCGGCGGTTCGTCGCCGGGCTGACGCTCGGCGCGCTGTGCGGCTGGATCGCGCTGCAGGTGACCAGCGCCTACCTGTATCACGTGCCGCCGTCGCACCTGACCGTCCGCCCGGTCGCGGCGGCGCTGTCGGTGTTCCTGACCGGGGTCGTCACCTGGCTGCTGGACGTCGAGGAGGCCTCGGCGTTCTCCAGTGCGCTGTTGATCCTGGTCATCAGCGTCGATCCGTCCCAGTCGATCCCGCTGACGATCGTCTCGGGGCTCACGATCGTGGTCACGCCGCGGCTTGCGTACGTCGGCAGCGTCCTGCTGTCGACGACGCTGGTCGCCAGCGTGTTCGTCCTCTGGCGGCGCCAGCTCTACGAGCGCCGCGCGCGCTACCTCTATCAATCGACCAGCAGCGACGACCACGTGCTCGTCCCGATGCGCACCGAGTCGGCCGACGCGACGGCCATGCTCGCGGCGCGCCTCGCCGCCGCCCACGACGCCGGGAAGGTGGTCCTGCTCGGCCTGGCCGACGAGGAGACCCCGGCCGACGTCGGAGGTGCCGACGAGACGGTCGCCGACGAGACGGTTGCCGACGAACCGGCCGACGAGGTGCCCGCGGAGCAACCGCCCGCCCCCGCGCTGGCCGACGGTCGCGCCGCCGCCGAGGCCGCCTCCGCCGACGGGGACTCGGTCGTGTCGGCGCCGTCGGGTGCTGACGCGGCGACCTCGGTCCCGACGGCCGACCGCCTGGAGGAGTGCGCCCGGATCGTCGAGACCAGGGTGGGCGTCCCCTGCGAGGTGATCGTCGCGGCCGCGGGGGACGCGCCCGCGGGGACCGTTGCACAGGTGGCCCGGGAGACCAACTGCGACCTGATCGCGACGCCCTACGAGGAGCGCTACGGCAGCCTCACCCCGTTCGTCCGGACGCTGTTCGCGGGCGAGGTCGACGTCGTCGTCCATCGCTCGGCCGACGGGCGGACCCGGTGGCGCCGCGTGATGGTGCCGGTCCGGAGCGCGGGGAACCTCGCACACGCGATGCTTGACTACGCGCTACGGCTCGCGGGCAAGACCGGTCGGGTCAGCGTCTGTCACTGCGTGCAGGCGGGCCGCGAGCGCCGCCGCGCCGAGACGATGCTGTCGGACCTCGTCGAGCCGTTCGTCGGCCCGATCGAGACGCGGGTGGCCAACGACGTCATCGAGCACTACCTCACCGCGCACGCGGGCCAGTACGACGCGGTGATCCTGGGGGCGAGCACGGACCGCAGCCGCGCCTCGCGGCTCGTCTCCCCGCCCACGTTCGAGCGGATCCAGACCCTCGACTGCGACGTGATGATCGTCGACCAGAACTAGGCCGCCGGGTCGACGTCGTCGGTGCCGCCCTCGGGCGCGTCCGTCGGCTGGCCCTCGACGAGACGGTCGGCGATCGACTCGACGGTCTCGTCGCCGAGGGCCGACTCCACCAGGAGGTGCCCGCCGATCGCCGCCGGGCTGATGACGGTGTCGGCGCCCGCGCGGCGCAGCTTCTCGACGTTCTCGCGGTCAGTCGCGGCCGCGACGATGCGCACGTCGCCGTTGAGCGCCTTCGCCGTGAGGATCGAGAGCGCGTCGGCGGCGTCGTCGTTGGTCGCGGCCACGACCGCGCGGGCGTCGGCGATGCCCGCTCGCTCTAGGGGCTCCTCGTCGCTGGGATCGGCCGTCAGGACCGCGACGTCGCGGGCCTGGAGCGCGCTAGCGGCGTCGGCGTCGGGCGTGACGACGACGAAGGGGGTCGATTCGAGGAGTTCCTCGACGATCGGTTCGGTCAGGTCGCCGTAGCCGAGGACGATCACGTGGTCCTCGAGCAGCTGGAGCTGTCGTTCTGACATGGTTCCGAGCGCCCGCGCGAGGCGGGCTTCGATGGCCGGGCCGAGCAGCGACCCCAGCGCGAGCGCGAAGCTGGCCGTGCCGAGGACGACGACCGACATCGCGAACAGCTTCGCCGGCTGGGAGACGGCCGTCGGCGTCACGTCGCCGTAGCCGACTGTGCTCGCGGTGACGACGGTGAAGTACAGCGCGTCGGTCAGCGAGGTGATCCCGTCGAACTGCGTGCGCAGCGCCCACGCGCCGACGGTCCCGTAGACGAGCGTCCCCGACAGCGCCGCCAGCGCCGCCAGCTGGCTCGTCGAGAGGTCGATCTCCCGGTCGAACCGGCGGTAGTTGACCAGCAGGGTCGGCAGCGACAGCAGTGACAGCGCCACCAGCAGGTACGAGGTGAGGTTCGTCTGGGCGAGTCCCTGCAGCGCCGCCACCGGCAGCAAGACGACGGCGCCGTACCAGGCGACGCGCAGGCCGCGGCGCAGGCC
>JBDGSW010000110.1:833-18876 GCA_042217345.1 Haloarculaceae archaeon | reverse complement strand
GGCCAGCAGCAAGAAGCCGGTGAGCGCGCCGGTGAACCCGGCGGTCTGCTCGACCCAGGCCGGGAGATAGCGGCCCAGCGGCCCCGCGACGCGCAGGTCGGCGATGTTCAACACGCCGATCCAGAACGACAGCAGCGCCACCGCCGTCGTGAGCGCGACGGCCGCCCTGGTACGCGTGAGGTACCGCCGGGGTGCCATGCCCCTCCCTGAGAGGGGCGCTGGTAAAAAGCCGCCGGAGCCGGAGAGACGCCGCGGGCGCCGCGGCGGTGGGCGAGGATCGGTCGGTCGGTCGCGTGGCCCGCCCGGTACTGGTTTAGGGGACGCGTTCGTCGGCGGCGATATGGCTCCGCTCCCCGTACAGGTTCTGCTGGGCGTCTATCTGGGGATCCTCACCGGCGTCATCCCCGCACTCGTCGCGTGGGCGCTGGGCTTCGGATTCAAGTACTTCACCGGCGTCACCATCCCCGGCTTCGGTGTGGTGGTGCTCGCCATCGCGCTTGCGGGCGTCAGCGGCGGGCTGCTCGCGCTGGCCGACCCGACGGTCACGCAGTCGGCGAACGCGCCGACCGTCGTCACCGGCATCCTGGTCGTGACCGCGATCGCGCTGTACGCCCACGCCGAGGGCGACCAGCTCGGGGCGCGCCTGCCCCGCCGGCTCTCGCTGTCGTCGCTTCGCGAGCGCCGGCTCCCCCGCGATCTGGCGGAGTTCGTCGGCGGTCACGACGAGGTGCGCATCCGAGTCGCCGGCGACGTCGCCGACCTGGAGGGGTACCCGCCGCTGTCGCCCGCCCTCCGCGCGGCGGTCCGGGCCGCCGAGTACACCCTCCCCGCGGACCTCACCGTCTCGGAACTGGAATCGCGCGTGGCCGAGCGCCTGCGCGGGGAGTTCGACCTGGCCGACGCCACCGTCGCCATCGACGACCGCGGCCGGGCGACCGTCGCCGCCGCCCCGTCGTTCTCCGGCATCTCGAAACACGTCCCCGCGGGCGAACGCGCGGTCTCGGTCGACGCGCTCGTCCCCACGGGCATCGCCCGCGGCGACGAGGTGACGCTGCAACTCGACGACGGGGCGGTCTCGGGCACAGTCGTCAGCGCCCGCTCGGGCGACGGCACGGCCGGCGCTTCGCAGGCCCCGGCACCCGCGTCCGAACCCGCGCCGACGCCGTCGACGGGCTCGGCCGCCGCAGACGGGGACGCGCAACCGGCCCCCGGAGCGGTCCGGGCGCCGACCACGACCGGCGGCGAGGGGCGCGTCACCGCAGCGGTCGCTCGGAACCAGGCCGAGCGCCTGGTCGCCGCCGACGGCGCGCGGGTCGTCGTCGAGTCCCGGGGCACCCGCGTCGAGTTCGAACTGCTCTCCCTGTTGGCCCGCACCGGCCGGCGGTTCCGGCGGCTGACGGTCGCGGCCGACGGCGCGCTCGACGGGACGACGCTCGGGACCGCCGACGTTCGCGACACCTACGGCGTGGCGGTACTGGCCGTCCGAGGAGCGGGTGGCTGGCGACTCGTCCCCGACGGGGACACCGAACTGCGCCGCGGCGACGACCTCTACGCCGTCGGTACGCGCGACGCGCTGTCGGCGTTCGCGGAGGCGGTGGCGTGATCCTCGAACTGAGCGGCGTCCTGGCACAGCCGATCCGGGCGGTGGTCCGCCTCGTGGGCCTGGCGATTCTCGCCGGCGGACTGGCAGGCATCGTGGCGGTCGGCTATCGGTGGTACGTCGACGAGCGGATTCAGACGGGACTGGGCGTGCTCGTCGGCCTCTCGGCCGTCGCGCTCGTCTCGAGCACGACCCGCGCGCTCGGTCAGGTGGTCCAGGGCGACAGCGCGGCCCTGTCGCCGGAGGTCGCGTTGTTCAACGTCGCAGCGTTCGCGATCGCCGGTGCCGTCGCGGCGGGCGCGGTCCCCGCCGGCGACCGGATCGGGACGACGCTGTTCCTCGCCGCGGGGCGCCGCAGCGTCGGCGGCGAACTCAGCCGCGTCGTCGAGGCCGTCGGCCGGGTGATCGCCGTCGAACTCCCCGCGGAGATCGACGACGTCGTCGGCTACGATCCGGTCGCCCCCGACGTGAAGGACGAACTGTCCGGCCGCACCTTCATGTTCCCCCGGCGACTCACCGTCTCGGAACTGGAGGATCGCCTGCGAGACCGCCTGCGGGAGGACTTCGGCGTCGGCCACGTCGACGTCGAACTCGCGGCCGACGGGACCGTCGAGTACCTGGCCGTCGGCGCCCGCGTCGCCGGCATCGGCGCGACGCTCCCGCCCGAGACCGCCGCCGTGGCGGTCCGGGCCGATCCCGGATTCGCCGCCAGCGCGGGCGACGTCGTACAGGTCTGGACGACCGACCCCCCCGAACGCGTCGTCGGCGCCGAGATCCGCGGCGTGGCCGGCGACGTCGTGACCCTGGCCGTCGACGCCGCCGACGCCGACGCGCTGGACGACGAGACGGAGTATCGGCTGGTCACCCAGCCGGTCGAGTCGCGCACCGACCGCGAGTTCGCCTCCTTGCTGCGGGCGGCCGAGGAGACCATGGGCGTCGTCGAAGTGGCCGCGGACAGCGATCTCGACGGCCTCCCCGCGGGCGCGCTCTCGGTCACGGTCGCCGCCGTCCGCCCCGCGTCGGGGAGCGTCGAACCGCTCCCGCCGCGCGGCCGCGTCCTCGAAGCGGGCGACTCGGTGTACGCGCTCGGCCGCCCGGAGTCGCTCCGGAAACTGGAGGCCGCCGCGACCGCACCCGCGACCGAGGCGGGAGCAGGTTCCGACCCGGTCGACGCCGACGACGACTGAGCGGCGTTCCTGGTCGATCCGCCGTCGCCGGCGTGGTCGGCGCCCCAGCCCGGAACGCTAATCCGTGCGGCCTCCCCTCTCGGTGACATGGAGTGGAAACTGTTCGCCAACCTCTCGGAGACGGCCGGGGAGTCGACCGTCGCGGTCGACGTCGAGCCGGGCGACACCTTCGGCGAGGCGCTGGACGCCCTGCTCGAGGTCCACCCGGAGCTCCGCGCGGAAGTGCTGGACGACGACGGCGAGCTCGCCGACCACATCCGCGTGCTCGTCGACGGCGACAACCCCTTCGTCGAGGGCGACGGCTACGAGGAAGTGCTGGGCGAGGGCGCCGAACTCGCGCTGTTCCCCCCGGTCAGCGGCGGCTGATCACGCCCGCCACGCGGGGGCCGCCCCGGTGAGGTCCGCCGCCAGCACGAAGTCCGGCTCGGCGCCGATCCCGACGCCCGCCGCGGCGGCGTCGCTGACGTGGCGCGCGGTCTCGGGAATCACCACGCGCGTCCGCGTCGCGTCCAGATCGGCCGCGTCCCGGCCGACGGCGGCGAACAGCGCCTCGGCGGCGGGGACGTCTGCCCACCCGGCCACGCCGTACTCCGCCCAGCGCTCGTCGTCCTCGCGGTCGACGACCCGGGTCCGATAGGCCAGCCCGCGAGTTCCCTCGTCGCCACGGACGGCGAAGACCGCGGTCTCGGCCGCTGCGCGGGCCAGCAGGTCGGGCGTCAGTTCCTGGAGCGCCCACGTCTCCTCGAGCGAGAGCGCGAGCCCCGCGAGCGCGTCGCGGGCGTCGCTCCCCTGCCAGTACCTCCACGCCGCCTCGGGGTCGTCGGTGACCGTCAGCGAGTCGTCGCTCCCTGCCGCGTCCGCGTCGGGCTCGGGGTGGGCCCACCGGAACTCGCAGACCGGCTCGTAGCCCACGCCCCGCGAGAGCCCGAGGCCGGCGCTGTTCCAGGAGAAGACCATGTTGCGACAGACGGTCGCGCCCTGCTCGGCCGCCCACCGGAAGAGGGCGTCGTTGAGCGCGCGGCCGACGCCCGCGCCGCGGTAGTCGGGATTGACCCGCATCCCCTGGGCCCAGGCCTCCCGGTCGGAGAGCAACACGCCCTGGCAGAGGCCGGCGAGTTCGCCGTCGGCGTCGGGATCGGCGACGAACGTGCGCTGGCGGGGGCCGTCGCTCTCGACCCACTCGGGGAACGCGTCCGGGACGTAATCGGTCACGTCGCGATCCGGCCAGGTGTCCGCGGTGAAGGCGGCGACGGCCGCGCGATCGTCGGCGCGGGCCTGCCGGACGGTCATTCCCAGGGCGTCGAGCGCTCGGTGATCTCGCCGGCCAGGGGCGTCCGCATCGCGTACTCGACGTCGCCGGCGTTCGCCAGCGCCCACATCAGCTTGACTTTGGCCGTCCCGGGGAGCATGTCCTCGCCTTCGATGACTCCCGCCTCCAGGAGGTCGCGGCCGGTGTCGTACACGCGGTCGCAGACCCGCCCCCACAGGCACTGGCTGGTCATCACGACCGCGACGCCGTCGTCGGTGAGGTCCTCGACCACGTCGATCCAGTCGGTGTTGACGTGACCCAGGCCGGTGCCGGCGATCACGACGCCGGCGGCGTCCGCGGCGGCGGCCTCCAGCAGGTCCGGGCCGGCGCCCGGCGTGAACGTCACGAGTTCGACGTCGGTCTCCAGGTCGGGCGACAGGTCGAGGTCGGCCTCGCCGCGCTCGGCGTGCTCGCGGCGGAACGTGACCTCCTCGGTCTGGTAGTCGACCTCGCCGAGCGGCTCGCGGCCGATCGTCTCGAAGGCGTCCCGGCGGGAGGTGTGGTTCTTCCGGACGCGGGTGGCCCGATGGAGCGCGCAGACGTCGTCGGACTCGGTGGCGTGCATGCAGACCAGCACTTCCGCGCAGTCGGCCTTGGCGGCCTCGACGGCACAGACGGCGTTCATCACGTTGTCCGAGGAGGGGCGGTCCGCCGAGCGCTGGCTACCCGTGAAGACGACGGGGACGGGCGTGTCGAGCATGAACGCGAGCGCCGACGCGGAGAACTGCATGGTGTCGGTGCCGTGCATGACGACGACGCCGTCGGCGCCGGCCTCGATCTCCTCGCGGACGGCTTCGGCCAGCTCCTGCCAGACCGCGGGCGTCATGTTCTCGCTGAGGATGTTCGCGACGACGCGCCCCCGGTAGTTCGCGCGGCCGGCCAGGTCGGGGACGGCCCTGAGGACGTCCTCTGCGTCGAACTGGGCGGTGACGGCGCCGGTGCGGTAGTCGACGGTCGAGGCGATCGTCCCGCCGGTCGAGATCAGCGAGATCGTCGGGAGGTCCTCGTCGAAGTCGACGCGGGAGGACCCCTCCTCCTCGTCCTGGGCGCGCTCGACGTCGTAGACGTCGGACTCGAGGACAGCGACCTCGGCCGCGTCGCGGTCGAGGCCGACGTTGTAGCCGCTCTCGAGCTTGACGACCAGGTTCTCGGCCGTCGACGACGGGAGGAGGACGCCCTCGTAGGTCTGGTCCGCGCGTTCGACGCGGACGCGGTCCCCTGGGTGCATGCACGCCGCTACCGCGCCGCCGGACTTGAAACCACCTTTTCGTCCCACGGCGGGGGAAAAGACTCACGTGTCGCGGCGCGAAACCGACCGGTATGGCCGAACGCACCGAGACGCGGGACCGGTCGACCGAGGGGGTCGAGGACCTGCTCGGCGACCACGTCGGCGACTTCGACGCGGTCGGGGCCGACGGGTCGACGCGAGGGTCCGGCGCGTCCGCGACGTCCTCGCGCCTGGGCGGCCTCCGCGAGCGGCTGGGCTCGCCCGTCTCGGGGCTGTTCTCGCTGTGGGCGTTCGCGACCGCGCTCGTCCTGACGGTCGCCGGGCTGTTCGTCGCCGGCGCCGTGATCCCGCTGTTGCCCAGCGCGATCACCGGCCTGCTCGGCGTCGCCGCCGCGGGATTTCTCCTCGGCGCGGCGAGCGACCGGCGCCGGTACCTCGAGGTGGGGCTGGCCGGCACTGCGGTGGCCGCCGTCGCGGCGCTGTTGCACCACCTCGTGTTGACGATGCTGGGCGTGGGCGCCCCGCTCGTGGTGGTCGGGGCGGGCGGCGGCGCGCTCGCCGCGCTCGCCGGGCACTACCTCGGGCGGGACCTGCGCGCCGGGCTCACCCGCGAGCTCTGAGCGCGCACCCGTCGATCACTCCGCCAGTCGCCAGCGCTTGCCGTGCTGGGCGACCACGCCCCGGTCGGCGAGGTCGGACAGCGCCTCGCGGACCATGGGTTCGGGCGCCTCGACGCGCTCGGCGAGTGTGCGGGCCGCGGCGGGGCCGTCCGACAGCACGCGCAGGAGGTCGGCGTACAGCCGCGCCTCGCTCTCGCCGAGTTCGTCGCTGATCTGCTCCATGACGTCGGTGAGCCGGCCCTGGACCCACCGCTGGGCCATCGACAGCTCGTTTTCGAGCTGTTCGAGGCGGTGGAGCTCGGCGGCCAGGTCGGTCAGCTCCGAGGACTCCTGGGAGCTGAGCTCGATCTTGAGGTACCGACAGCACGACCCGACGTCGAGGCTCTGGCTGGCCGGGTAGGCGCTCTTGGTGCCGAAGGCGTACGGCGAGACGCTGACCTCGAGCCGGAGGTTCTGGGAGATGAAGTAGTACTTCCGGCGCTGGTCGTCGACGCGGCTCTCGACGAGGCCGGCGTCCTCCAGGCGGCGGAGGTGGTCGATGACGGCCTTGGGGCTGACGCCGAGGTACTCGCTGATCTCCGTCACGTAACAGGGCTTTCGCGCGAGCAACCGCAGGATGCGCCGGCGGTTCTCGTTGCCCAGGAGGTCGAGCAGCTCGGCCGAATCCATTCACCGGACGTAAGCGGTGACGGGTGAAAAGGCTGACCCCACGCCCGCCGTCGCTCAGCCGCCACCGAGTCTGCTCGTCGCGGTGGCGTCGTCGATCGCGGTGGTCACCCCGGCCGCGACGGTTCCCGTCCCGTTACTCGCCGTGCCGGCGTCCGCGTTTCCCGGAACCGTCACCGGCGATTCACCGTCGGTCGTCGCCTGGCTGCCGGTCCCGGGCCCGCCGTCGCGCTGGGTGCCCCCGGTGGGCGTCTGCGTGCTGTTCGCTCCGTCGCCGCCGGCGGAATCGGTACGGTTCGACGCGCTCTGGTCCCCGAAGGGGCCGTGCTGCCCGGGCCCGTGGGGGCCGCCGACCACCGGCGGGCGCCGCGGCGGCGTGACCGGGGGCCGGACGACCGTCATCGACCGCGCGAGCCGGGCGACCTGCTGGCCGCTCATCTCGTGGGCCTGGGTGCGCAGCCGATCCAGGTTAGGGGCGTTGACGTCCGCGCCGTCGGCCGCCGCGGCGGTGTCGTTTACCGCGGCCTCCAGGGCGTCGATCTCGGCGGTGACGTGGCTGGCCTGGGCGACGAAGGCCCCGCGGGGGAGCGTACCGTTGTCGCGGGCGGCCGCCAGTGCGTCGAGGCGGCCGCGCAGGCGCTCGAGGCGGCGCTCGAGGCTGGCGACGCGGTGGTCGACCATCGCGGCCCTGTCGGGCCGCCCCGGCTCGTCGAAGGCCGCCCGCCACATGCCTGACTCGACCGAGCCGTTGGCCTCGGCGGCGTTGGCCTGGACGAACGACGACAGCTGCGCGCCGAAGCTCACGTTCCCGGTCGCGTTGTCCCCGGCGCCGTCGGTTCCGTCGTCCGCCGCGGCGAGTCCGCCGTCCGTCCCGGCGCCGTCGGTGACGGCGGCGACTGGTCCCGCGAGGAGGGCCACGACCACGCCCACCACCGCGGCGACCCACACAGTCTGACGAGCACTCATCTCGGTGGTAAGCTAAACCTGATGGATACAAAAAAGCGAACATCCGTTCGTACCGTTCAACCGGTCCCCGAGGCCGCCGCTAATCGTCCAAGAGCGTTTATCCGGCTCGCTCGACCGCCAGTCTGTCGAAGCGCCAGGCGGCCAGTCCCACCGCCAGGAAGCTGATCGCGACCGACGCGACGATCAGGCCCGCGTTGACCGGGTAGCGGATCGGCGGGTGCAGCCCGAACCCGTAGTCCAGCAGGTCGTTGAACAGCGCCAGGCCGAGCGCCAGCGCCAGCGCGCCCCGCGTGGTCGACCCGTAGTGGGGGACGAGAAAGGCCTCGCCGACGAACCCCAGGTGCGTGAGGATGATCCCGAAGTACGCCCACGCCTCCGGGAAGTACGCCGAGAACCCGAGATTGAGCGTCACGGCGGTCCACAGTCCCATCTTCACCAGCCAGACGAACGTCAGGGTGTGGAGGTACGCGAGCAGGCGCGTCCGCGGGACCTCGCTCAGCCGGCGGCCGACGAACGGCAGCAGCGTCGACAGCGACAGCGCCATGAGGAAGACGGCGGCGGGCGAGTCGGCGTACAGCGGCCACAGGAACGTCGATACCTGGGGCATCGTCGCGACGTAGTACTTCGCGCCGATGACGACGGCGGCGACGTTGGCGAAGATCAGCCACGCGAGACTCGGCGCGTTCCCGAGGTAGTACTGGGCCCACCGCGCGGGGATGAGCCGTCGCCCGGCGTCCATGCCCGAGAGGGCTGCCCGCGCAGGCAAAGCCGTGTCGACTTCGCGACGGCGTCTGACGCGCGACGGACGGCCGTCGGCGCTGAATGCACGTCGGCATAAGCCTCCCGGCGAAGCCTTTTACCCGAGAGTGCGATAGGTGTGAACGCATAGCATGTTCGAGCGCTTCTCCAGCGGGTACTACCTCGGCCGGCTGTACG
Source organism: Haloarculaceae archaeon (assembly GCA_042217345.1). Taxonomy (GTDB): domain Archaea; phylum Halobacteriota; class Halobacteria; order Halobacteriales; family Haloarculaceae; genus Halorientalis. Next base: position 10,364 of record JBDGSW010000110.1, on the reverse strand, counting down.
TCGAGCCGGGCGAGCGCGAGACCGCCGCCATCAGTCGCGAGCAACACGAGCGCGTCAACGAGCAACTGTACGCCGACGGCCAGGGAGTCGAGCGCCTCGACGCCCCGCTCGTGATGAAAGTGGACGCGACGCACTTTCCGGTGACCGGCGATCCGGGCGTCCCCCCGGACACGCTGGCCGTCCCCGAAGCGCTGCTCGCCGACACCCGGGTGCGCAACCCGCCGACGCTGAAGGAAGTGCTCCTCGCCAAGGCCGACCGCGCCCGGCAGCTGCTCGAACTGACGGGGATCGGCCCCGCGCCCGACGATCCCGACGGGAGCGACGATGGCGGCCCCCGGTTCGGCGGCCCCGCCATTTAAGCCCTCCCGGCGTGGCGGTTGGGCCAATGCTGGACGAGTTGCTCGGGCGCGCCGAACTGAAGGCCCGGATCGACGAGCTCGAGGAGGAAAACCACCACCTCCAGCGCCAGCTCGACGCCGAGCAGGAGCGCCGCGCCGACGCCGCGAGCGCCCGCCAGGACGCCGAACGGCGGGTCAACCGCCTCGAGGACCGCATCGCGGAACTCGAGGGCACCGTCGAGCGCCTCCGCGAGGCCGACGGCGCCGACCTGCAGTTCGGCCGCGGCGAGTCCCTCCGGGGCGAGCGCCTCGGCGAAGTACTCGCGCGGCTCGAGTCGGTCGACACCGAGCGCGAGGGCGCGCTGACGGCGTACGTCGCCGACGAGGTGCCGGCGTCGGTCCGGGAGGCCGTCGGTGAGCGCGCGGCGCTGGTCTCGCGGGCGGCGCCCTGCCTGGTCGCCGCCGACGACGCCGGACTGGTTGGCGCGACGCTGTCGGCGCCCGCGCCGCCAGCGCCCTTCTGCTCGTGGGGATCGGGCTTCGAGTTCGAGCGGTCGTGGTTCGAGCCCCGCGGGGAGTTCACGCTCGCGCTCGTCCGCTCGGACCTGTTCGCGATGGGCGCTTACGACGGCCGCGAGCGGACCGCCTTCTACGGGTTCACCGGCGACCTGAAGAGCCAGCACTCGAAGGGCGGGTTCTCCCAGGCGCGCTTCGAGCGCCTGCGCGACGAGCAGATCGAGACCCACCTCGACCGCTGCCGGGAGGCCCTCGCCGAACGGCCCACCGACCGGCTGTACGTCGTCGGCGAGCGCACGGTCCTCGACGCGTTCGCCGACGTCGCCGACGCCACCGCTCGCGTCGACGCCACCGGCGAGCCCGAACCGGCGCTCGAAGATGCCTTCCGGGACTTCTGGACGGTTCAGCTGCGGACGCTGTAGGCGGGGCCGCCCCCCGGCCACCGCAGCCCCCCGATCCCCCACACTTATCTCCGTTCCTTGGCACCACTCGCCATGAACGTGGCCGTGCTCGCCCACGAGCAGTTCCCCGACCGCGCGAAGACGGCCGTGGGCGTCCTCCGCTACGCCGACTACGACGTCCGGGCCGTCCTCGACCGCGTGAACGCGGGCTCGCGCGTCTCGGAGTTCCTCGCGGACGTGCCGGACGCCCCGATCGTCGCCGGTATCGACGACGTGGGCCCGCCCCTCGACGCGCTGGTGATCGGCATCGCGCCCATCGGCGGCGGGTTCGACGAGTCGTGGCGTCCGGACGTCCGCGGCGCGCTCGAGCGCGGCTGCGACGTGATCTCCGGGCTGCACTACTTCCTGAACCGCGACGCCGAGTTCGCCAGCCTCGCCGAGGCGAACGGCGCCGAACTGTGGGACGTCCGCGACCCGCCGGACGACCTGACGGTCGCCGCGGGCACCGCCGACGACGTGGACGCGACCGTCGCGCTGACCGTCGGCACCGACTGTTCGACGGGGAAGATGACGACCGCCGTCGAACTCGTGCGGGCAGCCCGCCAGCGGGGCGTCGACGCCGCCGTCGTCCCCACCGGCCAGACCGGCATCGTGATCGAGGACTGGGGAATCCCGATCGACCGCACGGTCGCGGACTTCGCCGCCGGCGCCGTCGAGCGCATGGTCCGCGAGCGCGGGGACCGCGACCTACTGGTCGTCGAGGGCCAGGGCGCCATCACGCATCCCGCCTATTCGGCGGTGACCTGCGCGATCCTCCACGGGTCGATGCCCGACGCGCTCGTGCTCTGTCACGAGGCCGGCCGCGAGGCGATCCACGGCTACGAGGACTTTCCGATCCCGCCGCTGCCCACGGTGGTCTCGCTGTACGAGCAACTGGCGGCCCCGGTCCGCGAGACGGGCGTCGTGGCCGGGGCGCTGAACACCGCCGACCTGGACGAGGCGTCCGCCCGCGACGCGCTCGCCGAGTACGAACGGACCGTCGATGCCCCGGCGACCGACCCCGTTCGCTTCGACGCCGGCGAGCTCGTCGACCCAATCCTCGACGCGGGCCGATGACGCTCGAGACCGACTTCGAGTGGCTCGAACTGTCGCTGGCCGCCCCGTTTACCATCTCGCGGGGCACCCGCGAGACCGCCGGGTGCGTCGCCGTCCGGATCGAAGACGAGTCGGGCCAGGTCGGGATCGGCGCGAGCGCGCCGAGCGCGTACTTCGGCGAGACGCGCCGGACCGTCGAGGAGGTACTGCCGGACCTGCTCGCCGCGGTCGAGGCGGTCGGCGATCCCCACCAGCGCCAGCGAGTCGAGTCGCGTACGTGCGAGATCGCGGGCGGGACCGCCGAGCACGCCGCCGCCCGAGCGGCCGTCAACGGCGCCCTCCTGGACCTCTGCTGTCGGCGCGTCGACCTCCCGCTGTACCGTTACTGGGGCCTGGACCCCGAGCGGACGCTCGCGACGTCGTTCACGATCAGCATCGACGACCCCGACCGCATGGCGGAACGCGCCGGCGCAGCCGCCGAGACATACGATGTCCTGAAGCTGAAACTGGGGACCGACCCCGACCGCGACGAGGCGCGCGTCGCCGCCGTGCGCGCGGCCGCGCCCGAGGCCACGCTACGCGTCGACGCCAACGGCGGCTGGGAGCCGGCCGCCGCGATCGCACTCACGGACGCGCTGGCCGACCACGGCGTCGAGTTCGTCGAACAGCCCGTCGCGGCCGACGATCCCGCCGGGCTGGCCCGGGTAGCGGGGGCCAGCCCCCTGCCGATCGCCGCCGACGAGAGCTGCGTCACGGCCCGGGACGTCCCGGCGGTCGCCGAGTGGGCCGACGTCGTCGTGGCGAAGCTCGCCAAGTGCGGCGGTCCGGCCGCGGCGCGCCGACTGATTCACGTCGCGCGCGCACACGACCTGGACGTCATGCTCGGGTGCATGACCGAGAGCGCGGCCGCCATCGCGCCGGCCGCCCACCTCGCACCGCTGGCGGACTACGCCGACCTCGACGGCGCCCTGTTGCTCGCCGACGATCCCTACGAGGGCGTCCCGGTGACCGACGGCCGCGTCGACCTGGCTGCGCTCGACCAGCCCGGGACGGGCGCGCGGCGGGCCTGATGGCCCGCGTCACTCCCCGACCGTCGGCCACTCGGCGAAGCTGTCGTGCTCGCGCGAGAGCGCGGCGTACTCGCGCTGCATCGCGGCCAGCGCCCCCGCCAGATCGGCGCCGTCTGTCAGTGCCGCGCGGACGCGGTCGATCTTCCAGCGGCTGGGCGTCCGGCGCTGGTCCCAGCGCGCTTCGAGCGGGCCGAGGTCCCGGTCGATCACGTCGGCGTCGACGCCCTGCGCGCGGAGGCCGCGTCGGGCGTACGCGAACACTTCCTCGAAGATCACCGCGGGATCGTCCGTGCGCTTGCCGTCGGCGGTGACCCACGCGAGGTCGGCTCCCAGCCCGTCCTCGACGGCTGCGTAGAAGCTCGCCTCGGCGGCCGCCCACGGCAGGTCGGCCAGGGGGTGGTCGGCGTCGACCAGCCCGACGACCAGCCCGGCGACCAGGCACTGACAGCCCACGACGTCGGTGATCGTCGGCTGAGTGGGGATCGGGCGGTACTCGATGCGGATCGAGCGCTCGTCGCCAGCGCCCGGGACGGGGTCGCCGCCGATGACGGCGCGCAGCCACCGCCAGTAGGTGCCGCGCTTGTGGTCGAACTCCCAGAAGCGGTCGGCGAACGCCTCGGACTCGTCACCGCCCTCGATCCACTCCGAGAGGAACGGGGCCAGCAGCGGGTCAGCGACCACCTCGTCGATCACGTCCGCGGTCTCATCGATATCGCTCGGCACCCGGACCTTCGGCGGGTCGGTCTGGTTGACCGACTGCTCGAAGGCGGCGATGCGCAGCTCGTGGTGGGTCTCGGCCAGCAGCGCCTCGGGGTCGACGGCCTCGTCGTAACAGTCGGCGGGCAGGAACGGCGAGTTGGCGGTCAGCGCGAGCAGCGGCCCGAGCGTCCGGATCGCCGCGGCGTAGTACGCGGGGAAGGCGTCGGTCGACGGGATCTGGACGTGGGGCTGGATCGACGTCGCCAGCGACTCGAAGAGGATCGACGGGAACGACAGGCTCGCACCGGGCACCTCGAAGGGGATCGCTCCGCCGGCCCGGTCGACGACGTCCCGGTCGATCGCCCAGTAGCGCGGGACGGGCCGCATGTTCGCCGGGACAGCCACGCCGTCGCGCTCGTCGGTCGTCCCCAGGTACTCGCGGCTCCCCTCCGCCGGGGGCACGGTCCACATCGCGTCGAGGACGAGCTCGCGGTCGACGGCGGCCGCGGCCTCCTGCGCCCGCGCCCACTGCTCGCGGAGGGCCGCGGCCTGGGCTTCGATCCCCTCGGTTGTGAGCCGGTCGGGGTCGGTGTTGAGCTCGGCGTTGTGCAGCCCCAGTTCGGGGTTGCAGGTCTCGAAGACGGGATCGGGGAGTCGTGCCAGGCGGCCCTCGCTGTCGACGGCGTAGACCTCCAGTTCCATGCCGACGGCGAAGTCCGCGGTGTCGAGGTCTCCCCGGGCGAGGACGTCGCGGAGGAACGCCGCCTGGTCGTCCACCCGCGACTCGAAGGCCTCGCGGGTCGCGGCCGACAGCGACCGGCCCACCAGGTCGACGCGTTCGGTCATTGACCGATCCTACGCGACCGAGCCGATTAGTGTTGGGTTTCCCGCCCGTTCGGCCCGTGCTCGTGGGCGGCCAGCGCGCGCCTCGTTTCGTCCCCCTCCCGACTTAAACTACCCTGCTTCCGCCACGGTATCTATTTGTGTGCCGGTTGCGTCATCACTCGAGATACCATGGGTGGGCACGTGTTCACGGTCGCGGGCGGGAAGGGCGGCGTCGGCAAGACGACGACCACGATCAACGTCGGCGTCGCGCTCCAGGCGGCGGGCCACGACGCGATCGTCGTCGACGCCGACCTGGGCATGACGAACCTCGACGACCTGCTCGGCATCGACCACGAGCCGGCGCTGCACGACGTCCTGGCCGGCGAGGCCGAGGTGAGCGACGCCATCACCGAGGGACCGGGCGGGCTCTCGGTGCTGGCCAGCGACGACGACCTGGCGGCGTTCGCCCACGCCGATCCCGCGGGCATCGCGCCCGTGCTGCGCTCGCTCGCGCGCTCGTTCGACGCCGTCGTCGTCGACACCGGCGCCGGGCTCACCCACGAGACGCTCGTACCCGCGGGCGCCGCCGACGGCATCCTCCTGGTGAGCACGCCCGACGACGTCTCGCTGGTCGACGCCGCCAAGATGGCCGACCTCTCAGAGCACGTCGACGGGGCGGTCCTCGGCGCGGTCGTCACGAAGGCCCGCGGCGACACCGACGTCTCGGCGATCGCCGAGCGCATCGACGAGGAAGTGTTGGCGGTCGTCCCCGAAGACCCCGAGGCTGCCGGCGACGAGCCGCTCGTCCTGGAGTCGCCCGACACCTACGCCGCCCAGGCGTACCGCCGGCTGGCCGTCAAGCTCGTCGACGCCGTCGACGCGGACGTCGAGGCCACCGTCGAGTCCTGACGGCGCCGCTCGCTACACTCGGCGTCAAGTTCCCGCTCGGCCGACGTGTCCACACGCAAGCTATTTTCCTCTCGCGTCCCATATGGTTTCAGAGAGATGGCGCACGTATGCACCGTGGCGGGGGGCAAGGGGGGCGTGGGGAAGACGACCACGACGATAGACCTGGGGGTCGCGCTCGCCGACCGCGGGTTCGACGTGGCGATCGTCGACGGCGACCTGGGGATGACCAACCTGGCGGGGATGATCGGCCTCGACCACGGGCCGACGCTGCACGACGCGCTCGCGGGCGAGGTCACGCCCCGGGAGGCGACCGTCGAGGGCCCGGGCGGCGTCGCGGTGCTGCCGGGCTCCGAGCGGCTCTCGGCGTTTGCGTCGGCCGATCCGGCGAACCTCGCACCGGTACTGGACGCGATTCGGCCGAACTACGACGCAATCGTCGTCGACACTGGCGTCGGGCTGAGCCAGGAGACGGTCGTCCCGATGGAACTGGCCGACTCGGCGCTGCTCGTTTCGACGCCGGACGAGGTGGCCGTCGCCGACGCCCGGAAGATGGCGACGCTGGCCGACCACGTCGACACCAGGGTGCTCGGGTCGGTCGTCACCCGCGCCCGCCCGGAGACGTCCGTCCCCGACCTCTCGGCCGACCTGGACCTGACGGTCCTGGCCGCCGTGCCCGAGGACCCCGCGGCGACCGCAGACGAACCGCTCGTCCTCGAATCGCCCGACAGCTACGCCGCCGAAGCCTACCGGACGCTCGCCCGGAAGGTGGGCCAGTACGTCACCGCGCGGGCCTCCCAGTGACGTCGCCGCGCCGGCCCGACCGTCCAGCCACGGCGGTGCGGCCCGTCGGTCTGGCCGCGATCGCCGATCGCGACTGACCTGTCAGCGGGCGCGGGCGCCGCGGGCTCTCAATACACTTATCCGTGGCTCCCGACTTGCCTGGGGTATGAGCGAGGTCACGGTCACGCTGCCCGACGGATCGACCCTCCAGGTCGCGGAGGGGTCGACCGTCGAGGACGTCGCCTACGAGATCGGCCCCGGCCTGGGTCGGGACACGGTCGCCGGCGTGGCGGACGGGGAACTGGTGGACAAGCACGCGCCCCTCCACGAGGACGTCGAGGTCGAGATCGTCACCGAGAGCTCCGAGGAGTACCTCGACGTCCTGCGCCACTCGGCGGCCCACGTCTTCGCCCAGGCGCTCCAGCGCCTGTACCCCGAGGCGAAGCTCACCATCGGCCCCTGGACCGACGACGGCTTCTACTACGATATCACCGGCGTCGACCTCGACGAGGACGACCTCCAGGAGATCGAGGCCGAGGCCCACGACATCATCGCGGCCGACTACGAGATCGAACGCGAGCTCGTCCCCCGCGAAGAGGTGCTCGAACGGTACGAGGACAACCCGTTCAAGCGCCAGATCCTCGAGGAGGAGGCCGCCGGCGAGGACCCCGTCTCCGTCTATCGCCAGGACGACTTCGCGGACCTCTGTCGGGGGCCCCACGTCGAGTCGACGGGTGAGATCGGCGGGTTCGCGCTGCTGGAGATCGCCGGTGCGTACTGGCGCGGCGACGAGGACAACGAGATGCTCACGCGCGTCTACGGGACGGCCTTCCCCAGCGAGAGCGACCTCGAGGACTTCCTGGAGCGCCGCGCGGCGGCCGCCGAGCGCGACCACCGCAAGATCGGCCGCGAGATGGACCTGTTCTCCATCGACGAGACGACCGGCCCCGGGCTTCCCCTCTATCACCCCAACGGGAAGACCGTCCTCAACGAGCTCTCGGAGAACGTCGCGGAGCTGAACCGCGAGGCCGGCTACGGCGAGGTCGAGACGCCCCACGTCTTCCGCACGGAGCTGTGGAAGCAGTCGGGCCACTACGAGAACTACCAGGACGACATGTTCCTCCTCGACGTCAGCGACGAGGAGTACGGCCTGAAGCCGATGAACTGCCCGGGCCACGCGACCATCTTCGATCAGGACTCCTGGAGCTACCGCGAACTCCCGGTCCGCTACTTCGAGAACGGGAAGGTCTACCGCAAGGAACAGCGCGGTGAGCTCTCCGGGCTCTCGCGGGTGTGGGCGTTCACCATCGACGACGGCCACCTGTTCGTCCGCCCCGACCAGATCGAACAGGAGGTCACGCAGATCATGGACATGATCTTCGAGGTCATCGAGAACTTCGACCTCGAGGTCGAGGTGGCCCTCGCCACCCGTCCCGAGAAGTCCGTCGGGAGCGACGACATCTGGGAGCAGGCCGAGTCCCAGCTCCGCGACGTGCTCGACGACGGCGGCTACGACTACGACGTCGAGGAGGGCGACGGCGCCTTCTACGGGCCGAAGATCGACTTCGGCTTCGAGGACGCCCTCGGCCGCGTCTGGGACGGTCCCACCGTCCAGCTCGACTTCAACATGCCCGAGCAGTTCGACCTCTCCTACGTCGGCTCCGACAACGAGGAACACCGCCCGGTGATGATCCACCGCGCGCTCTACGGCTCCTTCGAGCGCTTCTTCATGGTGCTCATCGAGCACTTCGACGGGAAGTTCCCGCTCTGGCTCGCGCCCGAGCAGGTGCGCGTCCTCCCCATCTCTGACGACAACCTCGCCTACGCGAAGCGCGTGGCGGGCGAACTCTCCTCGCGGGGCTTCCGCGCGGAGGTCGAGGACCGCGACTGGACCATCGGCAAGAAGATCCAGACGACCCACGAGGACCGCGTCCCCTACATGGTCATCGTCGGGGGCGACGAAGAGGAGTCCGAGACCATCTCCGTCCGCGACCGCAAGGAACGCGAGGCCGGGGATATCGAGCGCGAGGCGTTCTACAGCCACCTCGAGGACGAGCGCGACGAGAAGCGGACCGAACCCGACTTCCTCGCGGAGTAATCGCCCTCACCGCGTCTTTTCGTCCCGAACCGTAACCGTTGGCCACAAGAACGACGGACCCGATGGACGACGTGTGACAGAGTGGGATCACCGCATGGCCGACTGGGCTAGCGAAGCCGCCAGGCCGCTCGGCCTCCGACTCGCCGCCTACGTCGCCGCCCACATGGGTGGCCTCGCGCTCATCGCGTGGGCGAGCGGCCGGGCCGTCCTCCTCCCGAGTCTCGGCCCGTCGGCGTACATCCTCGCGAGTCGCGAGACGCAGACCGGCCTCCTCCGCGAGACGGTCGGCGGACAGACGGTCGGCGCGCTCGCGGCCTACGGATCGGTCGTCCTCATTGTCGGCCCGCTCGAACAGGTGCGCATGTTCCCGGCGATGACGACCGTCGGACTCCTGCAGGTCGTCGCCGTCGTCGTCGCCGTCGTCACGGCGACGGTCGGCATGTCGCTCCTCCGGGTCCGCCACGCCCCGGCCTACGCGACAGTCCTCATCTTCGCGCTCGGCATCCCGGAGGGTGCGATGGCCGTCCCCGTCTTCCTCGCCGCCGTCGTCTGGATGGTTGCCCTCCACGAGGGCTCCGCCGCGTCGTCTCGCCACTGCCAGTGGAGTAGTCAGCCCTCGCCGTCGACGCCCGGGCTCTCGCCGCTCTTCGCCTCCGTCTCGCCCCAGTCGAGGTTCCGCGAGCGGTCGGTCTCCCGGAGGATGAACGGGCCGATGGAGAGCGTCCGCTTGGTGACCGTGACGATGCGCAGGATGTAGGAGAGGAGGATGGCGAAGGGGAGGAGCGCCGTGGTGACCGTCA
>JBDGSW010000110.1:0-721 GCA_042217345.1 Haloarculaceae archaeon | reverse complement strand
GCGAGTTCCCACTGGAAGTAGAGCGTCTTGAAGTGCTCGCGAGCCGGGCCGAACAGTTCGAGCGCCTCGATGAGTTCGTCGAACGCGTCCTTCGCGCGGTCGGTGAGGGCGTCCTCGTTCTCCGCGCGGATGCGCCGGGCGGCGTAGATCTTCCACGAGTAGTTGTAGTTGAGCGCGGAGAACACCACGTCGAACTCACCGAACTGGGACCCCTCGAGGTTGCTCTCGACCGTCTCGGCGTTTCCCTTCAGGTTCTCGACGAACGTCTCGACCTGGTCGTTGAGCTTCTCGTCGTCGATGTCGGCGATTGACTCCTGGACGGCCTCGGCGCGGCGCTTCGTGAGCTTCACGAGCGAGCGGAGAAACGCCGAGGGCTGGGCCGGACTCACCGGTTCGCGGATGACCTCCTCGACGTCGTGGCGGAAGTCGATGGCCCCTTCCATGCGTTCACGCTGGTCGCCGACCGGGCCGAGTTCCTGCGAGAGGACGAGCTGACTCAGCGTGAGGACCAGCGTGACGCCGGTGATGGTCGAGCCGACGAGCGCCTGGTAGAGGGTCTCCATCGGGTCGCCGCGCGTCAGGAGCGTCTTCACGGGCGTCGGGTGGAGCGCCCCCGCGACGACGAGCGCGAGGAACACCGACCCGAGGATGAGTCCCGAGACGTGCCACCGGTCGGCGTTGAGCAACAACCAGAACTTCCGACTGTTCTCGGGCACCCGCT
>JBDGSW010000155.1:21291-31128 GCA_042217345.1 Haloarculaceae archaeon | reverse complement strand
GGGCTGTGGCGACTTCGGCGTCCTGAAGGCGCTGAAACAGGCCATGCCCGAGGTCGGGCGCACGCCCGACGAGACGCTGCTGGTGACCGGCATCGGCTGTTCGGGCAAGCTCTCCTCGTACTTCGAGAGCTACGGCTTCCACTCGATCCACGGGCGGTCGCTGCCGGTGGCCCGCGCCGCCAAGCTCGCCAACCCCGGCCTGGAGGTAATCGCCGCGGGCGGTGACGGCGACGGCTACGGCATCGGCGGCAACCACTTCATGCACACCGCCCGGGAGAACCACGACATGACCTACATCGTGTTCAACAACGAGATCTTCGGGCTGACGAAGGGCCAGACCTCGCCCACCAGCCCGAAGGGCCACAAGTCCAAGACCCAGCCCCACGGCAGCGCCAAGGGCCCAGTCCGGCCCCTGTCGCTGTCGCTGGCCTCGGGCGCGTCGTTCGTCGCGCGGACGGCCGCCGTCAACCCGCGCCAGGCCAAGGACATCCTCGTCGAGGCGATCGAACACGACGGGTTCTCCCACGTCGACTTCCTGACGCAGTGTCCCACCTGGAACAAGGACGCGAAACAGTACGTCCCCTACACGGACGTCCAGGAATCCGACGAGTTCGACTTCGACGTCCACGACCGCGAGGAGGCCGGCCGCATGATGTACGAGGTCGAATCGCGCCTGTACGAGGGCGAGGTCCTCACCGGCCGGTTCTACACGGACGACAAACGTCCCTCCTACCAGGCGGAGAAACAGGCGCACGACGAGATGCCCGCCCAGCCGCTGGCCGAGCGGTACTTCGACGAGGACGCCGAGTGGGAGCGCTCGGCCGACCTCATGCAGTACCACCGGTGAGGCGGTCGCCGCGAGCCAGCCGTTTTCGACCGTCCCGACGCGTCTGATCGGCCAGCGGGGCGCCGAGCCGGCGACGTGCGCGGCGCAGTGACGGTTGTTTTTCGGGTTCGGAAGATATTTTTTCCCGGACGCAAAACCAACTGGTATGGCCGCCGAGTCTACGGAGGAGGAGATTCTCTCTGTTCTCGAGGAGGACGCCCAGGCGTCGTACGCCGAGATCGCCGACCGCGCGGGCGTCTCGAAGCCGACGGTGCGCAAGTACATCAAGAAGCTCGAGGACGAGGGCGTCATCGTCGGCTACTCCGCCGACGTCGACCCGAAGAAGCTCTCCTCGAAGTCGATCGCGCTCGTGGGCGTCGACGTCGAGAGCGAGCGCTACGTCGAGGTGACCCGCGCGCTCAAAGACGTCCCCGAGATCGAGGCGCTGTACACCTCAAGCGGCGACCACACGCTGATGGCGGAGGTCCACGCCCCCGACGGCGACGCGCTGGGCGACGTCCTCAACGACGCGATCCTCTCGCTGGACGGCGTCGCCGCCGCCCACCCCTCGTTCCTGCAGGAACGGCTGAAGTGAGGGTGGAGTCCACCGGGCGGCGGGCGCACGCGGAGCTTCAGGTTTATTGGGCTCGGGCCGCGAGAGGGCTGTATGGACACCCGGCTGGTGCTGGGGTGTGGGTCGATCGGGCACGCGATCGTCGAGTCGATCGCCGACCGGCCGGGGCGCCTCCTGGTCCTGGACGACAGCGCGCGTCGCGTCGAGCGGCTGCGCGAAGAGGGGATCTCGGCCCGGCGCGCCGACGTGACGGCCACCGAGTCGCTGCGGGCCGAGGCCGACGACGTGATCTCCGTCGTCGTCGCCGACGACGCCCCCGACGCCAACGTGGCCGCGGCCCGCGCCGCCGCCGCCTCGTTCCCCGACGCGGTGTTGATCGCTTACGCCGGCGCCGGCCCCGACGCCGATCAGCTGGCCGCGCTCGCGGACGTCGCCGACGAGGTGATCGACCCCGGCGGGGCGACGGCGGCGGACCTGCTCGACCGCGTCGGCGACGACTCGCTGCAGGTGCGCCAGTTGCGCCGTGCGTTCTGGGCGATCGACGAACCGCTGGCGATCGTCACGCACGACAACCCCGACCCGGACGCCATCGCCAGCGCGATCGCCCTCCAGCGCATCGCCGCGGCCTTCGGCGTCGACGCCGAGGTGTGTTACTACGGGCAGATCACCCACCAGGAGAACCGCGCGTTCATCAACCTGCTCGACTTCCAGCTGACCCGGCTCGACTCCGACACCGACCTCTCCGAGTACGGCGGGTTCGCGCTTGTCGACCACTCGCGGCCGGGCGTCAACGATCAGCTGCCCGAGGAGACGCCGATCGACGTGGTCGTCGACCACCACCCGCCGCGCGCGCCGGTCGACGCGCGGTTCGTCGACCTCCGGAGCAACGTGGGCGCGACGTCGACGCTGCTGGTCCAGTACCTCCAGCGCCTCGGCATCGAGATCGAGGAGGACGTCGCCACGGGGTTGCTGTTCGGCATCCGCGTGGACACCAAGGACTTCAGCCGCGAGGTCGCCACCGACGACTTCGAGGCGGCGGCCGCGATCGTCCCCGCCGCCGACGTCGCGACCCTCGAACGCATCGAGTCGCCGAGCGTCAGCGGCGACACCTTCGAGACGATCGCCGCCGCGATCGCCAACCGCCGCCAGCGCGGGTCGGTGCTGACGAGTTTCGTCGGCGCCCTCGGCGAGCGCGACGCGCTCGCGCAGGCGGCCGACCGCCTGCTCGACCTGGAGGGCGTCAACGCGACGGTGGTCTACGGCATCCTCGAGGGGGTCATCTACGTCTCCGGGCGCGCCCGCGGGACCGACCTCGACCTCGGTGAGACGTTGCGGGAGGCCTTCGACCAGATCGGCAGCGCCGGCGGCCACGCCGACATGGCCGGCGCCCAGATCGAGGTCGAGAACACGACGCTGGACGTCGACGGCGAGTTCCCGACCGAGGCCGACGCCGACGACGGCCGCCCGGCGGACGCCGGTGCGGCGCCGACCGCCGGCGCCGGCGATTCGACTGCCGAGGACGGCGAGGCGGCAGACGGCGAGGCGGCGCCCGACGGACACTCGACCACCGAGCGCGCAGGCGAGGCGGCCGCGGTCGAGATCGACCGGGCGGTGGGCTCGGTCGACGAGGAGCTCGAGGAGTTCGTGGCCGAGCGGTTCTTCGAGGCCCTGTCGTCGCGGCCGCGCCGGGAGCTAACGGGGCTGTACGCCCCGCGGCAGTTCGACAGCGAGCTGGAGTGGTGACGCGGGCCGGACGAAGACGTTTTTTGCGCGGGGGGTGACGTTCCCGGTGATGGACGACGACGACGGCAAGCCGCGGGTCAGAGACTACATGACTCGCGAGGTCGCGACCGTCTCGCCGGACGACACGGTCGAGGACGTGGCCACCCGCATCGCCGAGAGCGACGCACACAGCGGTTTTCCGGTCTGCGACGGCCGCCACGTCGAGGGGTTCGTCAGCGCGCGCGACCTGTTGCTCGCCGAGGACCACGAACCGATCTTCAAGGTGATGACCCAGGACCTGCTGGTCGCCCACCCCGACATGAAGCTCAACGACGTCGCGCGCGTCATCCTCCGGTCCGGCATCCAGCGGCTGCCGGTCGTCGACGACGCGGGCAACCTCGTGGGCATCATCAGCAACGCCGACGTGGTGCGCAGCCAGATCGAACGCGCCACGCCCGGGAAGGTCGACAAGCTCCTGCGCACGCTGGAGTCGATCCACGGCATCGAGGCCAGCGAGGACCGCCGGGAGGTCCCCCTGGAGACGCTCATCCCAACGCAGAGCCGCGTGTACGCCGACGAACTGGAAGGGCGGCGCTACGAACTCGAGCGCGGGCTGGCCGAGCCGCTGGTGGTCATCGACAATGACGGCCAGTTCCTGCTGGCCGACGGCCACCACCGCGTGAAGGCCGCCGACAGCCTCGGTATCGACGAGATGGACGCCTACGTCATCGTCATCGACGAGCGCGTCGACCTCGGGATGGCCAAGACCGCCGAAAAAGCCGACCTCCGCTCGATCGACGACATCGAGGAGGTCGACTACGCCCACCACCCGCTGGTCGAGACGACCAAGCGCCTCCAGAGCGAGGAGTGATTAGGTCCTGACGACGCCCTCGACGAGCGTCCGGACCGCCCGTCGGAACCGTTCGGAGGCGGCGTTGGGCGAGATGTCGAGTTCGGCCGCGACCGCCGCCAGCGTCGACTCGCGGGGGATCTCGAAGTACCCCATCTGGAGGGCCGTCGACAGCAGTTCGCGCTGGGGCCGCGTCAGTCCGAGGCCGTCCTCGCCGGCCGCGTCGTCGGTCTCGTAGACCCGCTCGACGTCGATCTCGAGGCCGTTACCGCGACAGTGCTCGTGAAAGGTCGCGTGAGCGCTGCGGTCGGGAAAGGCCGTCCGGAGGTACCATCCCCGGTGGTCGCCGACGAAGTCGCGGATCAGCCCGCCCGTCTCGACGAGCGTGGGGTAGAACGCGACTTCGCGGGCCTCCCCGGCCAGCGTCGCCTGGTAGATGCGGCTGTCGGCCAGGCGCTCGAACGCCGCGAGCGTCGGGTCGACCGCGAAGCTCGCCTCCAGGCGGTCGCGGTCGCCTCCCTCGGCGCGCGCCAGTACCTGGACGTCCCCGTCGGTCACGTCCGAGCGGAGCCACTCGGCGCGCACGTCGGGATTGTCCCGCAGCGACGGCCGCCCGACGGGGTGTTGCAGCGTCGATTCGACGACGATTACCGCGCGGTCACCGCCCGTGTGCCATCGAATCGCATACGCGCGACTCGACGGCGCCGACCTTAAATGGCGGGAGTATTCCCGCCGGTGACTTACCCCGCTGAACGCCCGTCTCTAGCCCGGTGTCCCCGAACGCCTGCCTGTCCATGTCGGACGATCCATTCGCGGTCCTCGCGGACGGTCGCCGACGGCGACTCTGCGGCGTCCTGTTCCGGGGGGACGAACGGCGGTACCGGGTTCCCGACCTCGTCGACCGCCTCCGGGCGGCCGACGGGAGCGGCGAGGGCGACCGTAGCGCGAGTCCAAAGCGCATTCGGCTCGAACTCCATCACGTCCACCTGCCGAAACTCCAGGCGGCCGGCCTGCTCACCTACGACCCCGACGCGGGCGTCGTCACCGTCGACCGGGAGCGCTTCGCCGAGTGGATCGACGACGCCTACCTCGAGCCCGAGAACTGGTAACGGGGGCCGAAGCGTTAAGCGGTTCCCGGCGAATTTTCGGGCATGTACGACGCCGACGACCTCGGGGCTATCCGCGAGGCTCGCGAGGAGTGGGACGCGGAGACGCTCTCGCCGGTGCTCGAGGAACACGGCGAGCGCAACGAGTCGTTCGCGACGGTCTCGAACCTGCCCGTCGAACGGCTGTACGACCCGACCGACGTCGCCGACCTGGACTACGAGACGGACCTGGGCTTCCCGGGCGAGGAGCCCTACACCCGCGGGGTCTACCCGACGATGTACCGCGGGCGCACCTGGACGATGCGGCAGTTCGCCGGCTTCGGCACCGCCGAGGAGACCAACGAGCGCTTCAACTACCTCGTCGAGCAGGGCCAGACCGGCCTCTCGACGGCGTTCGACATGCCCAGTCTGATGGGCATCGACTCCGACCACCAGATGGCCGACGGCGAGGTCGGCAAGGAGGGCGTCGCCGTCGACACGCTGGCGGACATGGAGGTACTGTTCGACGGCATCGACCTCGCGGACGTCTCGACCTCCTTTACGATCAACCCCAGTGCGCCGGTGATCTACGCGATGTACGTCGCGCTGGCCGACCGGCGCGGCGTCCCCCGCGAGCAACTCCGGGGCACTCTCCAGAACGACATGCTCAAGGAGTTCATCGCCCAGAAGGAGTGGGTGGTCCCGCCCGAGCCGTCGCTCGAGCTGGTGACCGACGTGATCGAGTTCGCCGTCGACCAGACGCCGAAGTTCAAGCCCGTCTCCATCTCGGGCTATCACATCCGCGAGGCCGGCTCGACGGCCGTCCAGGAACTGGCCTTCACACTGGCCGACGGCTTCGCCTACGTCGAGGACTGCCTCGACCGCGGGCTCGCCGTCGACGAGTTCGCCCCGCAGCTGTCCTTTTTCTTCAACGCCCACAACTCCATCTTCGAGGAGGTCGCGAAGTTCCGGGCCGCCCGGCGCATCTACGCGCGGCTGATGGCCGAGTGGTACGGCGCCGACGATCCCGCCGCGAAGCAGCTGAAGTTCCACACCCAGACCGCGGGCCAGTCGCTGACGGCCCAGCAGCCGTTGAACAACGTCGTCCGGACGACGATACAGGCGCTGGCGGGCGTGTTCGGGGGCACGCAGAGCCTCCACACCAACAGCTTCGACGAGGCGCTGGCGCTGCCCGGCGAGGAGGCCGTCCGGGTCGCGCTGCGGACCCAGCAGATCATCGCCGAGGAGTCCGGCGCGGCCGACATCGTCGACCCGCTGGGCGGCTCGTTCGCCGTCGAGGCGCTCACCGACGACGTCGAGGCGCGCACGATGGAGTACCTCGAGGAGATCCGCGAGCTGGGCGACGGCTCGATGCGCGAAGGCGTGCTGGCCGGCATCCGCGACGGCTACTTCCAGCGGGAGATCCACGACGCCTCCTACGAGTACCAGCGCCGCGTCGACGCGGGCGAGGAGGTCGTCGTCGGCGTCAACCGCTACACGATCGCCGAGGAGACCGAGCCGGAACTCCTCCAGGTCGACGAGCGCGTCCAGTCCCGCCAGCACGAGCGCCTGACCGACGTCAAGGCCGAGCGCGACGACGACGCGGTGGCCGACGCGCTCGACGCCGTCCGGGCGGCCGTCGCCGACGGCGAGAACGCGATGCCTGCGATCGTCGACGCCGTGAAGGCCTACGCCACGATGGGCGAGATCATGGGCGTCTTCGAGGACGAGTACGGCTCCTACCAGGAGGCCGCCAGCGTCGCCTGAGCGACCTGTTCGATCAGAACTATCTTGTGAACGCGTGCCGTGGATCCCGCGGGGATCGGGATGGACCAGGTAACCTTCCTGCTGGAACCGGAGCGGGGGTACTTCGACGAGGGGGAGCTGGCCCTGCGGGCCGCCGGCGTCAGGCTGCGACAGCTCCACCAGCTGCAGGTACTCGCCGACGACACCGTCATCGGGCTGTACGAGGTCGACGCCGACCCGGCGGCGGCGCGGGCCTGCCTCGACGCCGGGGGCGAGAAGGTCCGGGACTACTCGCTGTTGCGCACGACCGACGGCCAGCAGCTGTGGCTGCACTACCGGCCCAGCGAGTTGCTCCGGGAGGTGTTCGCCGTCTACCGCGAGCGCCCGGTGTCCTGGCAGTTCCCGCTGGAGCACTGCTACGAGGGCGAGACGATGGTGATCCGCGACTCGATGGCCGGGCCGAAAGCCGAACTGAGCGACCTCGTGGCGGCCTATCGGGCGATCGACGGGCTGGCGGTCCACGTCGAGCGCGTCGACCGCTACGACCCGACCGTCGGGCGCCTGTACGGCGCGCTCTCCGAGCGCCAGCGGGAGGTGTTCCGCGCGGCCTACCGACGGGGGTACTACCGCGTGCCCCGCGGAGTCACCCACGAGGAGCTGGCCGCCGAGCTCGAGTGCTCGGCCAGCGCCGTCGGCCGAATCCTCCGGCGCGTCGAGGCGGCGTTCGCCGACGCCGTCGCCCCCGAGGCCGACCTCGCGGACGCACCCGACCCGGAGCTGAACGCCTGAGCGTGCAATTCCCACGGTCGCCGTCGCGTCGGACCCCGACCGTTCGCTCGGCCGACCGTTTCGGCGCGCAAACACAATGGTTTTTGAATTTGTTCCCGTTTCTCGGGGTGAGATGGAGAAACCTCTCCTCGTCACGGACTTTCTCGATCGGGCGCGCGAGTACTACGGCGACTACGAGGCGGTCGTCGCGACGACCGGGGAACGCTACACGTACGACGAACTCGGCGAGCGGGCCGACGGCTTCTCCGCGGCGCTCCAGGCCCGCGGAATCGAGAAGGGCGACCGGGTCGCCGTCCTGGATCCCAACACCCACTACCACCTGGAGGCGGCCTACGGGAGCATGCAGCTCGGCGCGGTCCACACGCCGCTGAACTACCGGTTGACGTCCGAGGACCTGCGGTACGTCCTCACCGACGCGGGCGTCGACGCGATCTACGCCGACCACGAGTACGCCCACCTGATCGAGGCGGTGCGCGACCGGATCCCCACGGAGATCTTCGTCACGAACGACGAGCAGGCCGTCGACGGCGACTGGCACTCCTTCGACGCGATCGTCGCGGACGCCGGCACCGACTACGACCGCCCGGAGATGGCCGAGGACGAACTGATCACGATCAACTACACCTCCGGTACGACGGGCGACCCCAAGGGCGTCTGCCGGACCCACCGCGGGGAGACGCTGCACGCCTATCTCGTTTCCACCCACCAGGACCTCTCGGACGACGACGTCTACCTCTGGACGCTGCCGATGTTCCACGTCAACGGCTGGGGCCACATCTTCGCCGTCACCGGGATGGGTGCAACGCACGTCTGCACCCGCGGGATCGACGCCGAGTGGCTGCTCGACACCATCGTCGCCGAGGACGTCTCGTACCTCTGTGGCGCGCCGACGGTGTTGAACATGCTCGTGGAGTACTACCGCGAGCACGACGGCGACGTCGCGACCAGCGGCGACAACGACGTCCGCGTCGCGACCGCGGGCAGCGCCCCGCCGGAGGCGACCCTGCGCACCGTCGAGGACGACTTCGGCTGGTACCTCAAGCACGTCTACGGCGCGACCGAGACCGGCCCGCTGATCACCACCTCCGACTTCCGCCGGTTCTTCGACGACGACAGCGCCGCCCGCTTCAAGATCAAAAAGCGCCAGGGGCTGGGGTTCCTCGGCACCGAGGTGCGCGTCGTCGACGAGGACGGCCAGGAGGTGCCCCACGACGACGAAACCATGGGCGAGATCGTCGTCCGCGGCAACCAGGTGATGGACCGCTACTGGAACAAGCCCGACGCCACCGACGAGGCGTTCGACGGCCGCCGCGAGGGCTGGTTCCACACGGGCGATCTGGCCGTCGTCGACGACAACGGCATGATCGCTATCCGCGACCGCAAGAAGGACATCATCATCTCCGGCGGGGAGAACATCTCCAGCCTCGAGCTGGAGGACGCGCTCTTCGAACACGACGCCATCGCCGCCGTCGCGGTGATCCCCGCGCCCAGCGAGCAGTGGGGTGAGACGCCCAAGGCGTTCGTCGTTCCCGCCAACGGCGACCCGGACGACCCCGGGGTCACGGAAGACGAGCTCGTCGCGTTCTGCAAGGACAACCTGGCCGGCTACAAGGTCGTCCGCGAGTTCGAGTTCGTCGACGAGCTGCCCACCACCTCGACCGGGAAGGTCCAGAAGTACGAGCTGCGCGAGCGCGAGTGGGACGACCAGGACGGGATGGTCGGCCAGGGTTAGCTCGACTCGACGTCGTACCGCCGGGAGACGTACGCCACCAGCAAGAGGAGCAGGCCGAGGCCGAGCCCGACGGTGACCACGCCGAACAGGGCCATCCCGAGCGCCGTCGGCGGCAGCTGGATCAGGAAGAACAGTTCCGGGTCCGTCTCGATGGCGTCGAGCGATCCGAGGACGTATCCCATCGTGCCGGCGACGGCGACGATGAGCAGGTACACGACGACGACGACCCGGTTACCGCTGCGCGTTGGGGAGTCGCTCATCGGGCGGACTTCGAGACGAAGGAGATTAGCCTTTTCACCTCGAAGCCACTATCGATGAGCGAAAAGGAACTGCTCTTGCTCGTCCTGGCCGGCATCGCCGTGCTGATGTTCGTGACCGGGTTCGTGCTCGTCGCGAGCTGAGACGCCCGTCGCGCTCGGCGCGCCGGGTCGCTGTCTCCCTGCGGTCGCCCCTGGAGGTCACAGCAGCGCGCTCGCCGTTCCGCGGGCTCCCTGCGGTCGCCCGCGCTTCTCG
>JBDGSW010000155.1:0-21191 GCA_042217345.1 Haloarculaceae archaeon | reverse complement strand
CGGCTCCTTCGTCACCGCTCGCTTGTTCCGCGGGCTCCCTGCGGTCGCCCGCGCTTCTCGCGGCTCCTTCGTCACCGCTCGCTTGTTCCGCGGGCTCCCTGCGGTCGCCCGCGCTACCCCTCCGAGACGACGATAGCACCCTTCATACCCAGCCCCTTGTGCGGCAGGCAGTAGTACAGGTGCGTCCCCGCCTCGTCGAAGGTGTGCGTGAAGTTGACGCCGGCTTTCGCCTCGGTCGACCCCGAGTCGAAGGCGTCGTCCTCGGCGACGACGTTGTGGCCGCCGCCTTTGCCCGTCCACTTCCACTGGACTTCCGTCCCCGTCGAGATCTTGATTGCCGCCGGGGCGAAGGCGTAGTTGCCGCCGTTGCCGCTCGCCCCGACCTCGACCGTCACGGTGTCCTTGCCGGTCTCGTCGGTCAGGTTCCCGTCGAAGTCGCTCGTCTCCGAGAGGTAATCCGACACCTCCTTCGGGGCGCTCGGGCCGTCGCCACCGTCGCCGCCGTCGCCGCCGTCATTCGAGCCGCTACTCTGCGAACAACCCGCGACCGCGCCGGCGACCGCTACCGCGCCGACGCCGCGGACGAAGGTCCGTCGTTCCATCGATCTTTCACCTGCTTCGAGAGGAGCCGCCGGCCGCGCTAAACACTGGCGCTCCGTTCCCAGGATCTGGGAACGGACCGAACCCGTTCGCCCGCGCGTTGACCTGGCCGCTGCGAGCCGGCCGGGAGTTCAGGCCAGTTCGCTCACGAACTCGCCGGCGAACGACTCGACTGATTCCCAATCGGTGTACTCGTAGTCCCGGGCGGTGTCGGTGTCACCGCTCTGCGAGTGGGCGATCTGCTTCATCACGAACTTCGTCAGCAGGCCGTACTCGCTGAACCGCAGCGCGCCCGCGGCGCTGAGGGTGTGGTCCGGCTTCCAACCGGTCCGCTCGACGAACTCGTCGATCAGGGCGGCCGCCTCGGCCTGGCTCTCCTCGTCGCCGGCCGCGCTGAGACTCACGGAGACGAACGCCGAGGGCATCGACGCGAGTTCGTCGGCGTGCTCGCGGACGAACCGGGTGACGTACTTCTGGTGTTTGCCCACGTGGACCGAGGCAGCGACGATCACCGCGTCATAGTCCGACAGCGCGAACCCCGGCGGACGGTGCTTGGCGTGGACGAGCGCGGGCTCGTGGCCGGCCGCCGACAGCACCTCCCCGATGCGCTCGGCGATGGTCGCCGTCTGGCCCTCGGAGGTGCCGTACAGCAACAGGACGCGCGCCATCAGGCCACCTCCGCCGCCCGACCGGCGGCCGCCTCGGCGTCGGCCTTGATTCGGCTCAGCGCCCGGGACATCAACAGCCCGGCGAACGGTCCGATGAGGCCCCAGTAGCGGTCGAACAGGCGGCTGGCGTCGGCGTCGGTCCCCGCCGTTCGCGCCTCGTAGGACACCAGCGTCCGGCCCTCGCCGTACGGGCGCAGCGAGAGGTTGAGCGCGAGTTTGGCGTAGCCCGGCTCGTCGAACGCGCGGAACTCATCAGGCGTGACCGACCGCCACTCGATGACCGGCTGCCAGAACCGGCCGACGGCGCCGGCGACGAACTCCTCGCCGGGTTCTTCGGCCAGCACCACCCACTCGTCGCTGTCGGCCATGTCCGCGAACGTCAACGACGCGGGCGGTTCGGGCGCCGGCGCTCCCGAGAGCTCGGCGTCGAGCCGCGCGGGCAGCGCGCGTAGCCACGACAGTGCGGCGACCGCAGATCCGGTCTTGGTCAGGTCGGCGTGCAGGACGGCCTCGTAGGTGGTCTCGGGGTCGGCGTCGACGACGACGTGACGTCGCTGGGTCGCGTCGTACGTCGGCAGGAACTCGTCGATAGACATCGGATCGCCGGGGCCGTCGCGACGGACGACGCTCGAAATAGATGCTAACATGCTGATCCACCGCCGGTGACTTCGTCGGCACTGGCGATAAAGCAGGGCGCCGCTTCTCGCACCATGGGACAGGTCGACTCCCGGACGCGTCCGTCGAGCGACCGATTCCGCAACTACTTCGATTTGCAAAGCAATAAACTTCGAATTGTAAAGCAATTGGCCTGGACGCGGAGTGCAGTCGCTCCGGGGGGTTGTAGGGAGGCGCCGGTGACCCACCGGATCGGGCGCCGGCGTCCGCTCACCCGTCGGCTTCGAGCTCGCCGAGGAGGTACTCGGCCAGGTGCTTGTCGAGGGGGTCGTTGCCGTTGCCGCAGTGGGGCGACTGAACGCAGGCGGGACAGCCGTCCTCGCAGGGACAGGACGCGACCATCTCGCGGGTGGTCGCCGTCAGCGACGCCACGTCGCGGTAGGCCCGCTCGGCCAGGCCGACGCCGCCGGGGTAGCCGTCGTAGACGAAGATCGTCGACTGTCCGGTGTGGGGATGCAGCGGCGTCGAGAGGCCGCCGACGTCCCGGCGGTCACAGAGCAGCTCGACGGGGAACATCGAGATCATGGCGTGCTCGGCGGCGTGGATGCCGCCGGCGAACTCCCCGTCGCGGGCGCGCATCTCGGCCTCGACTGGGTCGGGGACGGTGAAGTACAGCGCCTCGGTCTCCAGGCTCGTCTCGGGCAGGTCCAGCGGGAACTCCCCGACGGGCTCGCCCGAGCGGCCATCGAGGCGCTCGTACCCGGTGATCTGCTTTCGCATGGTCACGTCCGCAAAGCGGAGGACGCTGTCCTCGCGGCCCGGGATCCGGCGCTCCTCGCGGTCGCGCTCGACGGTGATCGCTTTGTCGTGGCGAACGCGCGTGAAGTAGTCGGCGTGCGTCTGCGACAGCTCGGCGACGTCGTGATCGAGGTCCAGGTCGACGACTTCGTAGCTGCGGCCCTGGTGGTGGTAGACCGCGCCGGGGTGGGCGTCCCGGAGGGCGTCGGCGAACGGCAGCTTCGCGATCGTCTCCCCACTGCGGCGGTCCCGGAGGCGGACCTGGCGGTCGCCGACGGTCCGCAGGCTCATCTCGTGCTGCGGGCTGCCGTCGCCGGCGTACAGCCAGCGGATGCCCGCGTCGGTCTCGCGGCGGTCGAGGTCGCCCGATTCGGTCAGCGCAGCGACGAGGTCGGGGAGTTTCGGCCCGAAGTGGCGGTCGTCGTCGGGTTTGAGCCAGGTCTCGCGGGCCGCCGACAGCACGTGGCCGGGCAGCAGCGTCTCGTTTTCGGGGTTGGCGACCGCGCGCTCGGGGTCGCCGTCGAAAAAGGACTCGGGGTTGCGCGCGAAGTACTGGTCGAGCTGGTCCTCGCCGGCGACCGTGACGACGAGGCTCGGGTCGGTGCCGCGGCCGGCGCGACCGGCGCGCTGGTGGGCGGCCATCCGCGTGCCCGGGTAGCCGTCCAGCAGGACGGCGTCGAGCCCGCCGACGTCGACGCCGAGTTCCAGCGCGTTCGTGCTCCAGACGCCCCGAATCGAGCCGTCGGCCAGCCCTGCCTCGATCTCGCGGCGGCGGTCGTCGGGGAGGGCCGCCTGGTAGGCGGTCACGCCGGCGGCGACGTCCCGCTCGCCGCGGCGCCGCAGGTCGTCGGCGCTCTCGGTCGCGTAGCGCTCGGCGGTCTGGCGCGAGCCGGTGAACACGACGGTCTGGAACCCCCGCGCGAGGAGGTCGACGAACAGCCGCTCGGTCTCGACGTGGCTCGACCGGCGGCGCCCGCTGCCCCACCCCCGGCTCTCATCGCGGTACTCCGGGGGATTCCAGAACAGCCAGTGGGTCGGGCCGGTCGCGCTCTCGTCGGTCGTCGCCGCCGCGACGGAGTCGGCGGGTCGGCCGGTGACGGTGGCGGCGTGCTCGACCGGGTTGCCGATCGTCGCCGAGCAGCAGACGTACTGCGGGTCCGCATCGAAGCGCTCGCAGATCCGATTCAGCCGCCGGGCCACCAGCGACACCTGGCTGCCGAAGACGCCGCGGTACTCGTGGACCTCGTCGATCACGACGGTCTCGAGGCGCTCGACGAACCAGTCCCACAGGCGGTGGCCGTGGGGCAGGATGCCGTAGTGGAGCATGTCCGGCGTCGTCAGCAGGACGGTCGGCTGGCGCTCGCGGATCTCGCGCTTCTCGGATTTCGACTGCCGGCCGGTGTACTGGGCGACCGTGACGCCGCTGGCGAACCCCAGCCCGCGCGCGAGGTCCTGGAGGGTGTCGGTCTGGTCGTTGATGAGCGCGACCTGGGGGGCGACGTACAGCGTCGTTCCGCGGTGGTCCATCGCGCGCTCGAAGGCGGGGACGGTGTAGGCGAGGGACTTCCCGCTGGCGGTGTCGGTCGCGAGGACGACGTTCCGGCCGTCGCGGACGGCCTCGACGGCCGCGGCCTGGTGGGCGTAGAGCCGGTCGATCCCGCGGTCGGCGAGCGCGCTCGCGAGTCGAGGTTCGATGTCGAGGTCGGCGAACGTCGCCTCGCGACCGGGGATCCGTTCGTGGTGGGCGATCTGACCCTCGTAGGAGGGCCGGTCGCGCAGCCACTCGATCGTCTCGTCCACGAGCGGGGTAGCGGGGCGGGGGACCTAACGGTTTCTCCCGGGGCGCCCCCAGGCTCATGTGGCGGCGGAGCGAACGAACGGGGGTGAGCAAAGCCACCTTCGAGCTCTACGAGGACCGCGCGGGCGAGTGGCGCTGGCGGCTCGTCCACGACAACGGCAACGTGATCGCCGACAGCGGGCAGGGCTACGCCTCGAAGCAGCGCGCCCGGTCCGGCATCACCAGCGTCAAGACGAACGCGGCGGACGCGGCCGTCGAGGCAGTCGCGCCATCGGACGTCGAGCGACCCGACGGCTGACGGCTGGGGACCGCGACCGCGGCGGTCACGGCGACCGCGACGGACCGGGGCTCAGTCCTGGTCGCCGGTGTCGACGCGCTGGAGGTCGTCGGCGTCACCGCGCGGGGCGCCGACCTCGTCCCGGCGGAGAGCCATCACGACGAAGAACACGATCGGCGAGAGCACGCCCAGGACCACCGCGGCGAAGAAGCCGAGCAGGTAGTTGGTGAGGACGAGCTGTCCGCCGCCCTCGCCACCGCCCTCACCGCCACCGCCACCGCCGCCGGCCTCCTCGCTGGCCTGGCCGACGACGACGACGCCCTTCATGCCGAGCGGGCGGTGGGGCTCGCAGTAGTACTTGACCGTCCCCTTCTCCTGGAAGGTCTTCTTGTAGGTGTGGCCGGCCTCGGCGACGATGTCGCCGCTGGTGAACTCGCGATTCTCGCCGACGACGTTGTGGCCGCCGCCCTGGCCGGTCCACTCCCAGACGACCGTCGTGCCGGGGTCGACCTTGACTGCGGGGGGATCGAACGCGAAGTTGCCGCCGTTGCCCTGGGCACCGACGTCGATGGTCACCTGGCTCTCGCCGGTGGCGTCGACGACGTCGCCGTCGTAGTTGCCGACGTCGCTGAGCCAGCCGCCGAAGTCGCCGCCGCCGCTCCCGCCGCTCTCCTGGGCCGCGGCGGTGCCGGTGGCCTCCGCGGCGACGGCCGCGGCGGCGCCGCCGGCGGCGGCCGTCCGCAGGAAGGCGCGCCGACTCCGGTGGTCGTCGCCGCCTCCCGGCCGGGCGTTCGCTGTGCACGTTCGCTCGGGGTCGTCCGTCTCCATGTGCGAAGGTATGAAAGGGCTCATTGATAAGTTCGACCAAATGCGCCCGCCGATCAGCGCACGATCGTCACCGGGCAGTGCGCGCGGCGCATCACGTTCTCGGCGACGCTGCCGACCAGGATCCGCGACAGCCCCGACCGGCCGTGGCTGCCCATGACGACGTGGTCGACGCCCTCCTCGTCGGCGAACTCGACGATCGAGCGGTCGGGCCGGCCCACGACGAGCTCGGTCTCGACCGTCGCACCGCGGTCGGCGGCGAACTCGCGGGCGTCCGCGAGCAACTCCTCGGCCTCCTCCTGGGCCCGGTCGTAGGAGTCCTCCCAGAATCCGGGCACCTGCATCTCCGCGGCCGAGCCGTAGCTGCCTTCGAGGGGGTCCAGCGCGTGAAAGACGGTGATGTCGGCGTCGGGGTGGTGGTCGATGGCGTACGAGAGCGCCTGCTCGGACAGCGGCGAGGCGTCGTACGGCACCAGAACGTGTTCGGCCATGACGGAACCTCTCTCCTGACGAGTAATAAATTCCTGAGCACGCTCCCGGGGCCCGGGAATCGGTCGGCCGGAGCGTCGGCGTTGCCGGCGGCTACCGGGTGTGCAGCGAGTAGACGATGATGGCGAAGCCCACAGCGGTGAGCGCGCTCTCGACGACGATGGCGTACATGCGGTTGACGCCGCTCTCGAACATCGGCAGCCAGACGTCGACGGCGCCGGCGATCAGGCTGCCGAGCGTGACGATGGCGAACCCGAGCGCCAACAGCCCGAGCGGGCGCGCCCGCGTCCGCCGGTAGGCCTTGAAGGCGTAGTAGGTGATCAGCGCCCCCAGCAGGAGCGTGATCGTCTTGAGGGCGGTCACCGTCGTCGCGACGTGGTTGAGTGGGACGAACTGGATCACGTTTCTTTGCGCACCTCCGACCAGAGATCGCGGAGCCGTTCGTCGGCGGTCCTGGGTACCCGACTGATCGCCGCCTCGAACTCCCGGTCCTCAGAGAGCCGGACGACCACCTCCTCGAAGTTGACCTCGTACTCGCTGGCGTGTTGCCCGTCCGGTCTGAGCTGCATCCCCTCCTCGAGCAGGGAGGCCTCCGTCAGCAGGTCCAGCTTCCGGTAGGTCGTCGACAGCGGCACGTCGCAGGTCTCGGCGATCTCCTCGGCGGTCATCGGCTCGGTCAGGTTGCGCACGATGGCCCGACAGGTGGGGTCGTCGAGCGCGTCCAGCACCGGCTGGAGCTCCGGCTGTGACTCGTCCGCGAACGGGTCACGGACCATGTACCCCCCTCTGGCGGACGGAGCACTATAACCGCTCCGACACGCGTCCGCGTCACCGCCCGACGCGGCCGCTCTGGCGCCTTCTCCGAGTCGAACACGTTCGATCGGAAGGGGACGACCCCGCGGCCGTGGGCGGATCGGTTCGCTTTTAGTGACACCGACGCAACCCACGAGCGTGCTCGCCGCCGAGTTGCACTGTCACTCGTCGCTTTCTCACGACGGCCGCGATCCGATCGACCTCCTGCTCGGCCAGGCCGAGGCCGTCGGGCTGGACGCGCTGGCCGTCACCGACCACGACGAGATCGAGGCCAGCCTCGCGGCCGTCGAGCGCGCGGCCGAGTACGGCCTCGTCGGCATCCCCGGCATGGAGGTCTCCTCGGCGGCCGGTCACGTCCTCGCGCTCGGCGTCCGCGAACGCGTCGAGGCGGGGCTGTCCTTCGCCGACACGCTCGATCGCATCCACGACCTCGGCGGCATCGCGGTCGTCCCCCACCCGTTCCAGGAGTCGCGCCACGGCGTCCTCGCGAACGTCTCCCAGGGGGCACTGACGGCGGCCGACGCCATCGAGGTGTACAACTCCCGACTGTTGACCGGCCGCGCCAACCGCCAGGCCGAACGCTTCGCCCGCGAGCACGGCATGCCCATGACCGCGGGCAGCGACGCCCACATCAGCGAGATGGTCGGCCAGGCGGTCACGAACATCGACGCGGACGAAC
Organism: Haloarculaceae archaeon; assembly: GCA_042217345.1. Lineage (GTDB taxonomy): Archaea > Halobacteriota > Halobacteria > Halobacteriales > Haloarculaceae > Halorientalis. Next base: position 13,629 of record JBDGSW010000155.1, on the reverse strand, counting down.
CCACCGTCGACGGGATCCTCGACGCCGTCCGCGAGGGCCAAACCAGCGTCGAGGGCAAGCGCACCCCCTGGCGCATCAGCTTCCGCCAGGCCGCCGGCGGCGTCAAGCGCCGCGTCGTCAGCCGCGTCGACGACCTGCTATGATCCAGGGCGCCGCCCCCGCAGTCGCCGCGGCGGCGATCGAGTCGGGCGATCCCCTCCCCGGCACCCGCGGGTTCGCGGGCCGGCTCCCGGACGGCCGCCTGGTCCGCGACGTCCTCGGGCGCTACCCCTGTTTCACCGACGCCGCCGACCCGACCGACTGGAGCGCCGACCCGCGGGACCTCGTCGAGCCCGTCGCGCTGCCCGCTGGGACCGTCCGCGGGCCCGACGGCGAGCCCGCGCCGGTGTGGACGCTCCCCGACCCGGCCCCGGCCGAGGACGACGAGCGCGCCATCGCGGCCCTGGCCGATGCGATCGCGGCGACGACCGACGCCGTCGCGACCGACGGGCTGGCGATCGCCTTCTCAGGGGGGCTGGACTCGGCGCTGCTGGCCGCGCGCCTGGACGCGCCGCTGTACGTCGCGGGCTTTCCCGACAGCCACGACGTCGCCGCGGCACGCTCGGCCGCCGACCTGCTCGACCGCGACCTGACGGTCGTCGAGGTGACCCACGACGACCTCGAGCGCGCGGTGCCCGAGCTCGCCCGCGCCATCGACCGGACGAACGCGATGGCCGTCCAGATCGCGCTCCCCCTCTATCTGACCGCCGAGCGCGTCGCCGCCGACGGCTTCGACCGCCTCGCCGTCGGCCAGGGCGCCGACGAACTCTTCGGCGGCTACGCCAAGGTGGCGAAAGCGCCCGACGACCCGCGGGTCGACGCCGACACCGTCCGCGGGGCGACCCGCGAGGTGATCCGGACGCTCCCGGACCAGCTCGAGCGGGACGTCCTGGCGCTGCGGGCAGCGGGCGTCGAGCCGGCGGCGCCGCTACTGGACGACCGCGTGGTCGCGGCGGCGCTCCGGCTGCCGGGGCACCTGCTCGTCAGCGAGCCCGGCGCCGACGCCCGGCGGAAGGTCGCGCTCCGGGAAGCGTCAGCCCGGTGGCTTCCCGCGGCGATCGCCGAACGGGAGAAAAAGGCGGTCCAGTACGGCAGCCTGGTCGCACGCGAGCTCGACCGGCTGGCCCGGCGGGCCGGCTACAAGCGCCGGATGGACGATCACGTCACGCAGTACGTCCGATCGCTGGTAGAAGCGGCGTAGTCTGCGGGACCGACGGGTGGACGGGCGGGCGGCGCGGCGGCGGGGCCGTCAGCCCATGACCTGGCCTTCGGCCTCGAGCAGCTCGTGGTAGCGGTTGCGGATGGTGACCTCGCTGATGTTGGCGACGTCGCTGACCTCGCTCTGAGTGACCTTCTCGTTGGCCAGCAGCGAGGCGGCGTAGACGGCGGCGGCCGCCAGGCCTACCGGGGACTTCCCGGAGTGGACGCCCTCGCCCTTGGCGGTCTTGAGCAGCTCGCGAGCGCGGCGCTCGACCTCCTCGGAGAGGCCGAGGTCCGAGGCGAACCGAGGGACGTAGCTCTCGGGGTCGGCGGGCTGGATCTCGAGGTTCAGCTCGCGGACGACGTAGCGGTAGGTGCGCGCGATCTCGTCCTTGTCGACGCGGGAGACGGCGTCGATCTCGTCGAGGCTGCGCGGGTTGCCGGCCTGGCGCGCCGCGGCGTACAGCGCGCTGGTGGCGACGCCCTCGATGGAACGGCCCGGCAGCAGGTCCTCGTCGAGCGCGCGGCGGTAGATCACGGAGGCGGTCTCGCGGACGTTCTCGGGCAGGCCCAGCGCCGAAGCCATGCGGTCGATCTCGCCGAGGGCCTGCTTGAGGTTGCGTTCTTTCGAGTCGCGGGTGCGGAAGCGCTCGTTCCAGGTGCGCAGCCGCTGCATCTTCTCGCGCTGGCGCGAGGACAGGGAGTTGCCGTAGGCGTCTTTGTCCTGCCAGCCGATGTTGGTCGACAGCCCCTTGTCGTGCATCATGTTGGTGGTCGGGGCGCCGACGCGCGATTTCTCGTCTTTCTCGGCGGCGTCGAAGGCGCGCCACTCGGGGCCGGGGTCGATCTCGTCCTCGGAGACGACCAGCCCGCACTCCTCGCAGACGGTCTCGCCCCGCTCGGAGTCGGTCGCCAGCGAGCCACCGCACTCGGGACAGACGAGCGTCTCCTCGTCGGCCTCCTCGACCGCCGCGTCCTCGCTCGTGCGTTCGCCCGTGTACTCTCTGATGGTGGTGTCGGTCATTGGTTGAGTCGGCGGGCGCGGGTGCCCGGAAAACTGTCTGCTCCAGCGTTATGTTGTGCCCGCGCCGACTTAAATCTTTCGGCCTTCTGGGGCGTTCTCGCCGGCGAAATCGACAGTATTGCGATGAAAGTGAGCGGGGGTGTTCGCCTCGCTCGCGGGCCGTGCGAGCGGGCGGGAATCGCGGGCGTGTGGGGGACCGAAACCCTTACCGCCGGGCCGGGCCCACCCGCGAGTATGAGCGACGCTGCCGTCGATTCCGAGGAGGTGCGCCACGTCGCCTCGCTCGCGCGGGTCGACCTCGACGACGACGAGGTCGAGCGGTTCACCGAGCAGTTCGGCGACATCCTCGCCGCGTTCGAGACGCTCGACGAGGTGCCGGAAGTCGACCGCGAGGCCGACCTGGTGAACGTGATGCGCCCCGACGAGGAACGCGAGTGCCTCGACCGCGAGGACGCCCTCCGCAACGCCCCCGAGACGGAGGCCGGCTTCTTCAAGGGACCGAAGGTTTCGTAGATGTCCTACAACGCGTTCATCACCGAGGAGTCCATCGCGGGCGCCGCGGACGGCCCCCTCGCCGGGAAGACCGTCGCCGTCAAGGACAACATCTCGACGGCCGGCGTCCGGACGACCTGCGGGTCGGCCATGCTCGAGGAGTACGTCCCGCCGTACGACGCGACGGTCGTCAAGCGCCTGAAAGAGGCGGGCGCGACCATCCCCGGCAAGACCAACATGGACGAGTTCGGGATGGGAACCACCACCGAGACCTCCGCGTTCGGTCCCACCGACAACCCCGTCGCCGAGGGGCGCGTCCCGGGCGGCTCTTCGGGCGGGTCGGCGGCCGCCGTTGCCGCCGGCGAGGCCGACCTCGCGCTGGGGTCGGACACCGGCGGCTCGATCCGCTGTCCCGCCGCCTTCTGCGGCGTCGTCGGCATCAAGCCCACCTACGGGCTGGTCTCCCGGTACGGCCTGGTCGCGTACGCCAACTCCCTGGAGCAGATCGGCCCGATCGCCCCCACCGTCGAGGGGGCCGCCGAACTGCTGGAGGTCATCGCCGGCCCGGACGAGCACGACGCGACGACCCGGGACGCCGCCGAGAACGGCGGCGACTACGCCTACGCCGACGCGGCCGACGGCGACGTCGACGGCCTCGACATCGGGATCCCCGTCGAGCTGCTCGACGGCGCCGACGACCGGGTGGTCGAGACCTTCTGGGACGCGATCGACGAACTCGAAGCGCAGGGCGCCAGCTACCACGAGGTCGAGCTCCCCTCGCTGGAGAAGGCCGTCGAGGCCTACTACGTGATCGCCACGTCGGAGGCCTCCTCGAACCTGGCGCGCTTCGACGGCGTGCGCTACGGGGTCTCGGGCGGCTACGAGGGCAACTGGAACGAGAGCTTCGCCCGCTCGCGCGAGGCGGGCTTCGGCGAGGAGGTCAAACGCCGCGTCCTGCTGGGCACCTACGCGCTATCGGCGGGCTACCACGACAAGTACTACAAGAAGGCCCAGGACGCCCGCGCGTGGGTGAAACAGGACTTCGACGAGGCCCTCTCCGAGGCGGACGTCCTGGCGTCGCCGACGATGCCCATCCCGCCGATGAAACTCGGCGAGAGCCTGGACGATCCGATGACGATGTACCTCGCCGACTGTAACACGACGCCGGTGAACCTCGCGAACCTCCCCGCGATCTCGGTCCCGGCGGGCGAGACCGACGACGGACTGCCCGTGGGACTGCAGTTCGTCGGCCCGGCGTTCGGCGAGCGGGCGATCATCCGGGCCGGCAGCGCGCTGGCCTGATCAGGCCGACCGCGTCGCGTCGGCGCTGGTCGGTTCCTCGGCCCGCGCGTCGAGGTATGCCATGGCACCGCTGACGTTCATCTTGAACTCCCCGAAGGCCAGGTCCTCGCTCCAGTGTGCGGGCGGTTCGTGCTCGTCCAGCAGCGCTTTGAACGCGGCGCGGTCGGATTCACTGTCCCTGCGCGCGGCGGAGACGCGGGCGATCCAGGCCTTCAGTACTGACTCGTACTCGTCGAGGGGCTTGCCGCCCGAGTGCGGCCCGAAGTGACTGACCAGCAGCGTCGAGCGATCCAGCTCGCGCAGGAGGCCGACGTCGTCCAGGCACTGCTGCAGGTCGAACGACGGCGGGGGCGACAGCGGGTGGGGCGCGTCGGCCCACGGGTAGTAACAGCCCGCGGCGTCGGCGGTGAACACCGCGTCGTCGACGGGATCGTCGAGGACGACCTGGTGGGTCGCGTGCCCGGGCGCGTGGTGGGCGACCAGCCGGTGCTCGCCGAGGTCGATCGCGTCGCCGTCGGTGATCTCGCGGATGCGCTCCTCGGGAACCGGTTCCGGCTCGGCGTAGAACTGCCAGCCGCTCTCGCCGACGACCTGTTTCGTCCCGGCGACGAGCGTCGCGGGGTCGGCCAGGTGCGCCGCGCCCCGCTCGTGGACGACGACCGTAGCGTTCGGACACGCCTCGGCGAGAAAGCCCGCACCGCCGGCGTGATCGAGGTGGACGTGCGTCAGCGCGAGTACCTCGACGTCTTCGGGCGACAGCCCGATCTCGGGCAACGCGTCGAGAATTCGCTCGTGGTTCGCCCCGGTCCCGGTCTCGACGATGGCGGGCCGATCGTCGTCGATCACGTAGACGGCGGCCTGTTCGGCCACCCCGTAGGTCCCCGGATCGACGCAGTACAGGTCCCGACACTCCCCGGCAGCCACGTGGTGAACGTCCCCTGTTCCCATGACACGTCGCTGCGTGGCACGGGTAAAAAATCCATCGTCAGACGCAATGAAAACTACCGCACTGCCGCGAATCGGGAGCGACGGGCGCGCTGTGCAGGGCGCGCTATTCGTCCGATAGCCGGAGACGATTCCCCCGTCGGAGGCTCGGCAGGCCGACGCCGAGGACGAACGCGCTGCGCTGTCGGGGGGCCGGAGACCAGCCGCGGGCGAGCATCGCCCGGAGCTACACGTCGGTGTGCAGAAACCTACCCGTTGACAGGATCGGCTACTCCTCGTAGGCGAGGTTCATGACCCACTGGGAGAAGGCGTCCGAATGGGGGTCGACCTCCTCGTCGCCGATGAACGGCGAGAGCATGTCGCCGGCCATCAAAAGCGAGAAGTTCAGGTCGCGGGGTGCGGGCGTCAGGTAGTAAGTGTTGTGGCCCTCGTAGACGGTCTCCTCGCGCTGGATCATGCCCTTGTCGGCGAGCGACTCGACGATGCGGCTGCCCTTCCGCGAGGAGACGTCGAGTTGCTTCCAGAACTCGCTCTGGTGGATCCCGCCGCTGTCGCGGACGAGTTCCAGCCCGGCGCGCTCGTCCTCCGAGAGGTTTTCCTCCGACGTGACCATGCTCATATCGACGATGGGGTCGTCGTCCGCTTAAAACTGACCTTCCACGCGACGGTACTCGGTCTCGCAGGGCGGGCCGTCCGCGAACCGGTAGGTCGCGCCCTCGGGACCGACGGTGAGCAGCGACGACGAGCGTGTGCCGAACCGGTCGCGGTGGACGCAGACGCCGAACTCGTGATCGGAGATCACGTCAGCGGCGCGCTGGAGCCAGACGCCCGCGCGCTCGCCGGGCTCGGGCTGGAGCGCCGTCCGGACGGCCGAGGCGTTTTCCGCCTGGCGGGCGCCCAGGTCGGGGCGCTCGCCGGGGATCACGTAGTCGCCGTCGGCGCCGACGTTGACGACCACGTGGACGCCGGGGTCGAAGTTCCGGACGGCGAGCTGGCCGTCCCACGAGAGCAATAGGGCGGCGTTCGCGTCGGCGACGACCAGGTTGAAGCCCGCGTACTCGGTGTCGCGGACGCGCCGCTCGACGAAGCGGGCGGCGTCCTCGGCGGTCTCGTGGCCGAGCGCGTCGCGGACGAGCAGCCCCCGGGAGCGCTCGCCGGCGAGGTCGGCGTCAGTCCAGCGGTTCGTGATGCCGGCGAAGACGCCGTGTTCGTTGTAGCCGATCCAGGTGCCGCCGGCTTCGGAGTCCCGGGGGGCGACGATCGCCGGATCGTCGGCGATGCGGGCCGGTGGCTCCGAGGGGCGGTCGAGCTGTTCGTCGCGGTTGGCCGCCACGGCGATGGGGGTGTCAGCGAACACCTGCCAGGCGAGGACGAGCGTGCACACGCGGCCACCTACGCCGTCCGACGGGTTAAGCCACCGGGCTCAGGTGCCGCGGTTCGACAGCGCCTCGCGCACGCGCTCGCGATCGACCGTCCCCGAGGCCGTCCGCGGGAGTTCCTCGGCGAGCGCGATCTCCCTGGGGACCTTGAAGCCGGCCAGCCGCCCGCGGCAGTGCCGTTCGAGTTCGTCGGGCGTCGGCTGGCCGTCGGCGGACTCGTCGGTTGGCACCACCAGCGCTGCGACCCGCTCGCCCCACTCGGGGTCGTCGAGCCCCACGACCCCGGCGTCGCGGACCGCGGGGTGGGCCCGCAGGGCCTCGACGACCTCGCCGGGGTCGACGTTCTCCCCTCCGGTGACGATGCGGTCGTCCAGGCGGTTGTGGATCCACAGCCGGCCGTCGGCGTCGCGCTCGCCGACGTCGCCGGTGTGCAGGCCGCGCTCGCCGAACGCGTCCGCGGTGGCCGCCTCGGCGAGGTACCCCGGCGTCACGTTCGGGCCCGAGACGACGATCTCGCCGGTCCCGCCCGGTTCGACGGGCGTCCCGTCCGCGGGGTCGACGATCGTCACGTCGGTCGTCACTAGCGGCTGGCCGACCGTGCCCTCGTGGGCGACCGCCTGCTCGGGGGTCGCGGTCGCGATCTGAGAGGCCGTCTCGGTCGTGCCGTAGGTCGGGTAGACCGGAACACCCCGGGCCTTGCAGCGGTCGATCAGTTCCGCCGGGGCGCGCGCGCCACCGAGGAGGACGAACCGCAGGGAGTCCGGGGGGTGCCACCCGGCGTCGAGCAGCCGCCGGAGCGTCGTCGGCACGAGCGAGACGCCCGTGATCGACTCGTCGGCCAGCACGGTGGCCGTCTCGGCGGCGTCGAACGACCGCTGGAGGACGGCGGTCGTCCCGTACAGGACCGAACGGACGACCGGCGCGAGCCCGCCGGTGTGGTACATCGGCAGACAGCAGAGCCAGCGATCCTCGCGAGTGACGCCCAGGCGGAACGCCGAGGCGGTCGCGCTCACGAGAAGGTTGCCGACGGTCAGGCGAACGCCCTTCGGCCGGCCCGTCGTTCCCGAGGTGAACAGCACGAGCAGTTCGTGGTCGCGATCGATCGTCGAGGGCTCGACGCTCGCGTCGGCGGGGGCACTCAGCGGCGCCACACCGTCGGTCGTCGGTTCGTCGACCGTGGCGATCGGGCAGTCGGCCACGTCCCTGGCAGTGCGCTCGGTGTCGGTTCCACACACCAGCAGGTCGGGGTCGATCCGATCGAGCTGGGCGGCGAGTACGTCGGCGGTCAGGCGGACGTTCAGCGGGACGAGCCGGCCGCCCAGTCGCATCGCAGCGAACAGCAGTTCGGCGAAGGCGGGGCGAGTGTCCAGCAGGAGCGCGACCGTGGGACCGTTCCCGGCGTCGGCGTCAGCGTCCGCGGTGGCCGCAGCGTCCGCCGCGGTTGCGTCGGCGACGGCGGTCGCGCGCTCGGCGACGCGTGCGTCGAACTCGCGGTAGGTCCAGTCGGTGTCGCGGTCGGCGTCGACGAGGGCGGTGCGCTCGGGCGTGGCGGCGGCGCGGTGGGTCAGCAGGTCGCGCGTCGGCCAGTCGGCGGGAGGCCCCATCACGCGTCGCCGATTTCGACCCCGAGGCCTTTGCTCTGTGGGACTTCGATCCGACCGTCGGTGACCGGTGCCGGGTCCGGGCCGAGGTCATCTGCCAGTAGGTCCGCGGTGGCGAGTCCACAGGCGGGGATCTCGGGGATGGCCGCGGCGACGTGGACGGCGCCGGTGCGTGCGACGACGCCGTCGATCGTCGTCGAGACGACGGGCGTGACGCCGGCCTGGCGGGCCTGGCGGGCGGCCTGCAGCGCGCGGTCGGGCCCGCCCAGCACCATCGGTTTGAGGATCAGGTAGTCGGCGGCCTCGGCGGCCAGGACGTCCGTGACCGAGCGGTTGGTCAGCGACTCGTCGAGCGCGACCGCGACGCCGTCGTCCCGCAGCGCCGAGAGCTCCGGCACGTCCGTGGCCGGCAGCGGCTGTTCGACGTACTGCAGGTCCAGGTCGGCGATCGCCGCGAACGCGCGCTCGGCCTGCTCGCGGTCCCAGGCGCCGTTGGCGTCGGCCCGCAGCGTCACGCCGGGGCCGACCGCCTCGCGGACGGCGCCCAGGCGCTCGACGTCCTCCGCGACGGCGCGCGCGCCGACCTTGACCTTGAGGCAGTCGAACCCGCGCTCGACCGCGTCGGTGGCCCGGCGGACGGTCGTCTCGCGGTCGGCGTCGCCGATCGTGGCGTTGACGGGCACGCGGCGGACGAGGCGCTCGTTGCCGAGCGCCCGGTACAGCGGTGTGTTCTCGCGCTGAGCGCGGGCGTCCGCGAGCGCGAGCGCGAGGCCGTGGCGGGCCGCCGGCGCGGAGGTCTCCCCGAGCGCGACCCCCCAGTCCTCGTCGGCGGCGAGTTCGGGCGCCCACTCCAGGGCGTCGCGACACTCCTCGAGCGTCTCCGTCCAGCCGGCCAGTGGCGTCGCCTCGCCGAGCCCGACGGCGTCGGCGTAGCGGATGCGCACGAGAAAACCCTCGCGCTGCTCGATGGCGCCGCTGGCCGTCTCCAGCGGGCGCGCCAGGTGCAGGGTAAAGGGGTCGATGTCGATCATGTGAGTGCCAGGCCGACGGCGAACAGCACCGAGTGCAGCGCCAGCAGCTGCCCGGTCCGCTCGAGCGCCGGGTTGAGCGCCGCCCCGTCGGTCCGCGTCAGGACCGTCCGCCCGACGCTGCCTGCCAGCGGCAGCGACGCCAGCGGGAGCAGCGCCGGGAGTCCGTAGGCCGGATCGAGCGCGAATGCGATCGGCGCCAGGTACGCGAGCGCGACCATGACCAGCCACTCGAGGCGGCTCCAGCGGTATCCGAGGACGACCGCGAGAGTCCGCTTGCCCGCGGCCGCGTCGCTCTCGCGGTCGCGGACGTTGTTGACGATCAGGACCGCCGTCGCGAGCCCGGCGGCCGGCAGGCTCGCCAGCAGGGCCGCCGGGGGGACCGTCCCCGGGGGAATCCCCGTCGGGAACGCGCCGACGGACGGGAGCGCGGCCGCGGCCTGGACGTAGTAGGTACCGGTCACGGCCACGAGGCCGAAGTAGACGAACACGAAGAGGTCGCCGAGGCCGCGGTAGCCGTAGGGGTAGGGGCCGCCGGTGTAGGCGATCCCGGCGGCGATGCTCGACAGCCCCACGACGAGGATCGGCACGCCGCCAATGGAGACGAGGTACAGCCCGACGACGATCGCCAGCGCGTAGGTGGCGGCCATCGCCTGCTTGACCCGCCCGGGCTCGATCAGGCCGCCGGCGGTCACCCTGGTGAACCCCTCGCGGTCGGGTTCGTCGGCGCCGTTGACCGCGTCGTAGTAGTCGTTGGCGAAGTTCGTCCCGATCTGGATCAACAGGGCGCCCGCCAGGGCCGCGACCGCGGGGACGGCGGCGAACACGCCGGCGTGGACGGCCAGCCCCGTGCCGACGACGACCGGCGCGACGCCGACCGGCAGCGTCTGCGGTCGCGCGGCCATCAGCCAGGCTCTGGTCCGCGATACCTCGGCGTCAGCCGTTGCCATCGTGACCGCTTTGGTCCCCCAGCCGTGTGAACTTTGGCACTCTCCTCGGCCGTGCTACCGTCCCGCACGCGACCGGCAGCGCTGCTCGGCCGGCGGGCACTCGGCGGTCAGGGTGGTTCGGCGGTGAGTCACCGCGGGAGCCGGACGGGCAGCGAGTCGGGGTCGGTGACTTTCTCGTAGAGGTGGAACAGCTTGCGGACGACGTACGGTTCGTGGTAGGTGTCGACGTCGGCGTCGTCCAGGTGGGCTCGCATCTCCTCGGCGCCCTCGCGGTGGCGGATGTCCACCTCCCGGGCGTGCTTGATCGGGTGGCGTAGCCAGTTGTACTCGTCGTGGGCGTAGACGTCGACGCGGTCGGCCGACTGGGAGAAAAGCACCGCGTGGAGTTGGCGGTCGGCCAGCGGCCACTCGCGGTAGACCCAGCTGCCGTTGCCGCGGGTGCCGAGCGGGGTGTAGTGATACAGGCTCAGCGGGTCCCACCGGAAGCCGGCGTCGTGCAGGCAGGCCTCCAGGTCGTCGATGCGACAGTGCGCCGTTTCGGCGTACTCGCTGGCGCGGATGCGGGTCATCGGCTGGCCCAGCGTCCGCGCGAAGCCGTCGATCCACGGGCCGACGGTCTCGCGGAACCGATAGGTCAACCGGCGTTGAAACTCACTCGACATCGCCTGGCCGCCCTAGGGCCCGCAGCTACGAGACAGTTGTGCCGACCCTCCGAGTCGCGCCCGCTCAGTAGTGCCAGGGGAACTGGTCGAATTCGGGGTCGCGGTTCTCGTTGAAGGCGTCCCGACCCTCCTGGGCCTCGGCGGTCTGGTAGCCAAGCCGCGTCGCCTCGCCGGCGAACACCTGCTGGCCGACCATGCCGTCGTCGGTCATGTTGAACGCGTACTTGAGCATCCGGACGGCCGTCGGGGACTTCCCCATGATCGTCTCCGCCCAGGCGAGGGCCTCGTCCTCGAGCTCTTCGTGGGGCACGACCTCGTTGACCATGCCCATGTCCGCGGCCTCGTCGGCGTCGTACGTCTTCCCGAGGAAGAACACCTCACGGGCCTTCTTCTGGCCGATCTGCTTGGCCAGGTACGCCGACCCGAACCCGGCGTCGAACGACGCCACGTCGGGGTCGGTCTGGAGGAACTTCGCGTGCTCCGCGCTCGCGAGGGTCATGTCGCAGACGACGTGCAGCGAGTGGCCCCCGCCGACGGCCCAGCCGGGCACGACCGCGACGACGACCTTCGGCATGAACCGGATGAGTCGCTGGACCTCCAGGATGTGCAGCCGCCCCGTCTTGCCCTCCTCGGAGTACTCGTACCCGTCCGGTCCCCGGACGCGCTGGTCGCCGCCCGAGCAGAAGGCCCAGCCGCCGTCTTTCGGGGAGGGGCCGTTGCCGGTCAGGAGCACGCAGCCGACGTCGGTCTGGCGCTTGGCGTGGTCGAGCGCGACGTACAGCTCGTCGACGGTCGGCGGGCGGAAGGCGTTGCGAACGGCCGGTCGGTCGAACGCGATCCGGACCGCGCCGGTATCGACGGCGCGGTGGTACGTGATGTCCTCGAAGTCGAACCCCTCGACCGGCTCCCAGCGGTCGGGGTCGAAAAGGTCAGAGACCATACGGCGACTGCGGCCGGACCCGGCAAATAGGTTGCTCGTTGCGTCAGCCCAGCTCGTCGCAGACCCGCTCGTGGATGCGCTCGCGCGTCCGGTGGCTCGCCGCCGCGTCGACGACCGCCTCGATCACCTGCGTCCCGTCGGCGCCGACGGACTCGGCGAACGCCTCGCGGAAGGGGTCCCCGGGGCGCACCCGCTGGAATCCGAGCCCGTACTGGTCCGCGGTCGGCTCGAAGTCCAGGCCGTGGGGCGTGCGGAACTGTTCGGTGAACGGCGGATCGAAGTCCTCGATCGGCAGCATGTGGAAGATCCCGCCGCCGTCGTTGTTCACGAGGACGATCGTCGCGTCGACGCCGCAGCGGCGGACCGACAGCAACCCGTTCGAATCGTGGAAGTACGCGAGGTCGCCGGTAACCAGCACGAGCGGGTCGTCGGTCGCGCTGCCCGCGCCCAGCGCCGTGCTCGTGATCCCGTCGATGCCGCTGGCACCGCGGTTGCCCAGGACCGTCAGGTCGGCGGCTCGCGGCCGGCCGAACCGGTCGAGGTCCCTGACCGGCATGCTGTTGGAGACGAACGCGGTCGCCGGATCGGGGAGCGCGGCGACGACGTCGGCCAGCACGCCCCCCTCGAAGGACGTGTCCCCGTCCTCGCTCTCTTCCTCCTCGCGGGTGTCGACGAGCAGTGACCAGTAGCGCGCCTCGGCGTCGGCGAAGCGCTCGTGGTAGGCGACCGAGCCGGCGTGCGCGAGCCGGTCGGCGAGTTCGCCGGCGAGCCACGACGGGTCGGCGACCGCGATGTCCGTCGCCGTGAACTCGGCCTCGCGCCAGCCGCCCGCGGGGTCGACGACCACCTGGCGGGCGGCGTGATCGCGGAGATACTGCCGCAGCACTTTCGAGGTGGGCGAGGCGCCCACCCGGAGGACGAGTTCGGGCGCGGGCCACTCGTCGGCCGCGTCGAGGTACGAGTCGTAGCCGCCACAGACGGTCACGTCGGGGCGGTCGACGTGCGCGCCGAAGCGCAGTCCCGAGAGCGGGTCGGCCAGGATCGGAAAGCCCGTCGCGGCCGCCAGGTCGGCCAGCGGTCCGGGAGCAAGCGGCGGCGAATCCGTCGGGCCGGCGACCAGCAACCCCCGGTCGGCGTCAGCGAGGTCGGCAGCGAGCGCGTCGACGTCGGCGGTCTCGAGGGTCGGCCGCCCCTGCGTCGTCCGCACGAACGGGCCCTCGCGGCCCTCGACGGCGAGCGGGGCGCGGTCGGCGAAGTCCGCCGGCACGGCGTCGGCGCCGTCCTCGACGTCGACGGGTTCCAGCGGTTTCGCGAGCGGGACGTTCAGGTGCGCCGGGCCGGCCGGCGTGCTCGTCGTCGCGGCCACGGCCCGATCGACCGTCGTCCGGAGCGAACGGAATTTGCGAGCTTCGGGCGCCGGCTCGGGGAGCGTCCGCTGGAACCTGACGGCGTCGCCGTACAGGTTCGTCTGGTCGATCGTCTGGTTGGCGCCGCTGTCGCGCAGCTCCGGCGGCCGGTCGGCCGTGAGCACCAGCAACGGGACGCGCGCACGGTCGGCCTCGATCACGGCGGGGTGGTAGTTTGCCGCGGCCGTCCCGGAGGTACAGACGAGGGCCGTCGGCTCGCCGGTCCGACGGGCCCGCCCCAGCGCGAAGAAGGCCGACGACCGCTCGTCCAGCACGGACAACTCCTCGATCTCGGGGTGGTCTGCGACGGCGACGGTCAGCGGCGTCGACCGGCTGCCCGGCGAGACGCAGGCGGCGGTGACGCCCGCCTTCGCCAGCTCGTCGGCGATCGTCCGGCCCCACAGCGTCGCCCGGTTCGGCGCCGTCATGGGTCGGCGTCGTCGCCTTCGAGCTCGTCGAGGATCGGGCGGTACTTGTGCTGGATCTCGGCCCACTCCTCGGCGGGATCGGAGTCGGCGACGATGCCGTTGCCGGCGAACAGCGTCGCGCGGTCGCCGGCGGCGACGCCAGAGCGGATGCCGACCGCGAACTCGCCGTCGCCGGCGGCGTCGAACCAGCCGACGGGCGCGGCGTACCAGCCGCGGTCGAAGGTCTCGGTCTC
>JBDGSW010000053.1:10399-31364 GCA_042217345.1 Haloarculaceae archaeon | reverse complement strand
GCCGTCGACCATGACCTGCCAGTCCAGCAGGTCGTTGATCGCCACGTCGACGTCGGCGTCGACGCGGACGCCGCCCTGCCAGCGGTAGATCGCGTCGTCGTGTTCGTAGGCGAGGATGCCGCCGACGAACTCCCCGTCGACCCGGCAGACGTACGGCCGGATCGAACCGTCGGGCAGCCGGTCGTAGAGGTCCTCGACCAGCTCGTCGGGGAGGTGGAAGGCGATGCCCTGGCTCTCGTATCGCTCGCGGACGCGCTGGAGGATCTCGCCGACGGCCGCCCGCCCCTCCTCACGGACCGTGACGTCGTCGCGGTCGCGGCCGTCGCGAATGTTGCTGCGCGCGTCGCTGCTGAACGAGTCCAGGAGGTCGTCCTCGCCGACGGTCAGGTCGACGTGGTAGGTGTAGGTGGGCGTGGCCTCGAAGCCCTCCCAGGTGAGCGGGCGCATGTCGGGGTAGTCGCTGCCGACGCGGACGTGGGCGTACCGCGGGGCGATCTCCTCGTCGATCCACTCGAACGAGCCCGCGACGAAGCGCTTGTGGCGGCGCTCGGCCTTGCGCTGTTTCAGCTTGTCCATGTTCAACAGCGCCGGGCCCAGGTAGGGCACCCGCAGGTCCGGCGGGGGCGAGAAGGCGGTCGACACCGAGGCCGAGGGCGTCGGGCCCTTGCGCAGCTCGAAGACGGGGAAGATCCCCACCGGTTCCTGGCCCTTGAAGCCGACGAGGTGGTGGACGCGGGCGTCGGCGTGGCGGGCGAGGACCTCGATGGCCTCGCGCCGGTGGAAGAGCCCGGCGGTGGGCGACTGGTCGACGTAGCTGTTCCACTGTTCGAGGTCGTCTCGGGTCGCGTTCCGGACTTCGATGCTCATGGATTGAACCGTGACGCCCGCTACGGTCGCCGGACGGCCCGCCGACGCCGCGGGGCACTCGCTATCGCACCCTCGGACGCCGGCGCGGTTTGTTATAGACTTCTTTCGGGCGGCGCACGCGCTCCCTTCCGCCGATAGCGATGCAGTGGGCCGATTCTCGGGTCGCTAGCCGGGGGCGATCACGCGGCCGCCGCACCGCGGCGCGCGGCGAGGTACTCGCTCATCGCGTAGGCCATCCAGGCCTGACACCAGCGCATGAGCGTGACCCGTCGCGTGAAAAACCGCTCCTTGCGGTAGTAGAACCGCCCGTCGCCCGCGTAGAGTTCGTCGAACACCCACTCGAGGATCCGGCGGGCGAACGCCAGGTCGCCGGCGTAGGTGAACACCAGCGCACCCTGGGTGCTCGCGTGGATGTCCCGCGGGTAGGGGCTGGACTCGTCGAAGTGCGGCGCGCCGTTGGGGTCGAACAGGTCCTGGCGGTAGAACGCCAGGGCGTCCGCGAGGGTGTCGGCGTAGCGGTCCGAACCCGTCACCTGCCGGTAGCGCTGGAAGCTCTCGATGACGAACCCGTTGTGGTGGTTGTCCATCGAGAGGTGCGAGGCGTCCGCGGGCTCGCGGTACGGCCAGCCGCCGCAGGGCCGCTGGAGGTCCGCGATGTGGTCGAGCAGCGCCTCGGCGCGCTCGCGGAGGCCGAACGCGTCGTCGACATCGTTCCCGTCGCCGGTGCGCCCGCGCCCGTCGCCCTGCCCGAAGTGCGCGTGCAGGTCCAGCAGCGTCCGCGCGCACAGCGCGCCGGCGTTGATGGTGTAGTACTCCTCGGGGTGGTTCATGTGGTAGTTGACGAGGGCGCCGCGGCCGTCCTCGACGGGGCGGTAGTTGAGATCCTCCTCGATGAAGTCGACGACAGTGCGGGCGATCTCCGGATACTCGGCGTCGAGGTCGGCGCCGCGCAACAGGGCCTTCACCGCGTAGGTGGTCGAGACGATGTCGGGGTCGTTGGGGTGGCCCTGCCCGTCGAGGTGCTGGAGGCGGTGGTTGTGCCCGCCACAGAAGCCGGCGTAGCCGACGCTGCGCGCCGCGAGCAGCCACTCACAGAGGTCGTGGGCCTCCTCGCGGTAGTCGACGCCGCGGGCGCCCGGCGCGCTGGCCAGCTCGAGGCGGTCGGCGGTCAGGTTCGCCATCGCGAACAGGGCCGTCCCCTTGTAGTTGCGCCGCTGCTCGACGCGGAACAGGGGGCGGACGTTGACCGGCGCGCGCTTGACGGTCTCCTGGACGGCGAGGTTCACCCACTTGTTGTCGACCGGCAGCGCCTGCAGGTAGCGGCTGCTCATGCCGTCGCCGTAGTCCCAGCCGCAGTAGTCCCGTTCGCGCGCGTACGCGAGCGTCGCCTCGAGCCCGTCGCGCACGAACCGGTCGGCCGCCGGCAGTCGTCGATCGGTGTCGCTCCTCGTCGGCGTCGGTTCGACTCCTTGCATGCGTAGATCACCTGTGGGCTCGCCCGGCGTCGCGACCCGGTCGAGACGCTGTCCGTCCGTGTCAGCACGCGGCCTTCGTTATTGCTCTCCTACTCGTTGTGACACGTTCACACGCCGACGCTCGGCGGCCGACCCGTCGGCGGATCCGCGCGCAGTACCCGGCGACTACTGCGGATTTCGGCCGCCGAAACCGTCGGTCGCCGGTGCCGGTGCGTGCCGGTTGCGGACCGAGGGCCCGAGCTATTTAGGGCTCGCTGTGGAGGGCGTAGGCAATGCGGAGACGCCACGCGGGACTGGCGGTGGGGGCCCTGCTCACGCTGATCGTCTGCTGTTCGACGCCGGCGGCCGCCCAGTCGGTCAACCGGAACCTGATCAGGGAGCTCAACACCCAGTTGCTGTACGTCGCGCTGCCGCTGACGGTGTTCGTCGAGGTGATCCTCGTCTACGCCGTCGTGCGCTTTCGCGACAACGACGACCCCGAACCCACGACCGATGACGCGCCGCTGGAGGTGACCTGGACGATCGGGACGGCGATCATCCTGCTATTCGTCGGCGTCTCGGCGTACGTCGTGCTCACGACGCCGTACATCTCCCCGGGCGCCGCGGCGTCGACGGGGAACCAGCCCGGCGCGGCCGGCGACGGCGAGACCGTGCGCGTGTTGAGCTACCAGTGGGCCTACGAGTTCACCTACCCGGAGGCGAACGTCACGAGCGACAGCGTCCTCGTGTTGCCCGCCCGCCGGAACGTCACCTTCCGGTTGACCTCCGCGGACGTGATCCACTCGCTGTTCGTCCCGGGACTGGGGATCAAACAGGACGCCTTTCCCGGGAAGTACACGGAGGCGCGGACGTACGTCTACGAACCCGGACAGTACCAGGCCTACTGCGCGGAACTGTGCGGCTCCGGGCACTCACACATGCGCGCCGACGTGTACGTCGTCGACCAGTCGACCTACCGGGCGTGGCTGGACGCCCACCGCGGCGAGCAGAACGTGACCGAACCGCCGCCGGTTCCGTCCGCCAGCGGGTGAACGGTTCGACGGCCGATCGGTTCGGCGGTGGCGGTGGCGGCCGGCGGCCGGGTCCGAGCGGCCGCCGGGGGCGACGACGCGATAAAGCCTGTCGTGTGACGGCCCTAATCGTGTGATACCAGCCGAATCTTCGGTCGGCCGACTGGAACGGTCTGTCGGCTTAAGTGTTCTCGGGCCGAACAATCCTGTCCCCGCAGCGGGGAGTTCTACTTATGACAGACGACGACACCAGCGTGTTCGGCGAGCTGTTCGACGACGAGACGCGTCGATCGGTACTCAAGAAGGGCGCGATGGCGACGGCCGGAGCCGGCCTCGCCTCGTCTGCGACCGGGTCGGCCGCCGCGCAGGACAACGGGACGGACGGCGGCAACGACGGCGGCGTCCTGGGCGGCGACCAGACCTGGCAGAAGGCGATCATGCCCGTCAGCCAGTTCCAGCCCAACTCCCGGTTCGTGATCACGTCGCCGGTCGTCCGGTGGTCGCCCAACGTCGCCGCGATCAGGGACGACGTCTGGTCGGACTACAACACCCGGACTATCCGGTACCTCAACACCAACGAGAACGTGCTGTTCTGGCAGGCCCACGAGGCTCAGGTACCGAACTACAACAAGGACGCCGGCTACGTCGTCGACGCCGAGGGCGACACGGGGCCGAACAACACCCCGCAGCCGGAGGTCTTCCGGATGCACCCCGAGTACTCGCCGCTGGGCGACACCGGGTTCCTCACCGTCCAGTTCACGCCGGTCGGCGAGGACGAGGAGCAGACCTGGCTCGAGAACAACGACTGGTGG
This sequence comes from Haloarculaceae archaeon, assembly GCA_042217345.1. Lineage (GTDB taxonomy): Archaea > Halobacteriota > Halobacteria > Halobacteriales > Haloarculaceae > Halorientalis. The sequence goes on along the minus strand of JBDGSW010000053.1, from coordinate 27,200 downwards.
TACGCCCAGGACGACGACCCCGTCACGCCCGACGACGTCAACAGCACGTTCAGCGACATGAACGTCTGATCGGTCGCCGTCACCGCCCGACCGCGTCACCCCGCCCGTTCTTTTCGCCGGCCGTCCCGTGCGACGCTACCCGTCGTCGATAGCGACCCCGACAGCGGCGCGTCTCACCCCCCGCCGCTGATCGTCACGCCGGCGGTCGAGAGGGTCACGGCCCGTTCGGCGGGATCGTCCCGACCGACGGACCACGCGACCTCGGCGCGTCCGAGTTCGCCGGCGTCGGCGCTGAGCCGGTAGGTCGTCGCGTGCGCGACGGCGTCGACGAACGTGACCGCACAGCCGGCGTCGAGGCGAATCGTCCGGTCCAGGGCGGTCACCACGCGCGCGGGCATTCCACAGGCCGGCGTCACCGACCGACAGGCCGGTTCGGCCGTCCGCCACACCCGCAACTGGACGTCGCGCTCGCGGTCGGTCCGGTTCTTCACCCGGAGGTCGGGCGGTGGGTCGGCGGCCGGCGGCGCCGTCGTGGTGCTCGTCTCCGCCTCGGTCGCCGTGGCAGTGTCCGCGTCGGTCGGGGTCGCCGTCAGCGACCCGTCACCTGGCGTCGTCCCCCTCGGGCCCGCGGGTCGGCTGGCGCTGGTGCAGCCGGCCAGCGTCGCGAGCCCGCCCGCACAGGCAGCGAGGTACGCGCGTCGGTCCATGCCAGAGGCGACGAGACGCCGCGGAAAACGCTTTCTGGAGGGTCAAACGGCCGTCGCACCTACGGGACGACCGCGCTGACGAGCAGGGCGACGGCCGCGAGCACGACGAAGCCGTCGGCGAGGCCGAACGACAGCGGCGGGGGCGTCGGGTTCCACGAGTAACAGCGCGCCTGCAGGGCGAGCGACAGCGCGTCGGCCCGGTCGGTCGTCCTGCGCAGCCCCGCAGTGGCGACCAGGCGCATCCGCTCGGAGAGCGGGCGTTCGGTCCCCAGCCGAGCCGCCATCGCCTCCCGAGTCCGTCGGAGGTCGGCCTGCAGGACGGGCAGAAACCGGAAGACGAAGGCGACGCCGGTGGCGAGCACCCGCCCGACGCGGCCGGGGACGGCCCACTGGATCGCCGCTCGGGACTCCCGGACGGGCGTGGTGTAGACGTAGGCGGTACTGACGAACAGGATCAACAGCGCCCGATAGCTCGCCAGCGCCGGGAACCACGCCTGCTGGACCGAGAACCACGGCGACCCCAGGGTGAGCCCCTCGAGCAGCGGCCCGGCGACCAGGATCGGGAGGACGACCCGGAACTCGACGGCCGCCCGCAGCGGGGAGAGCCGCGCCGCGACGAGCACACCCGCGGTGAGCGCGGTGAGCCCCGCCAGCCCACCGAGCGTGGTGTGGGCGAACGCCGTGACGGCGAACCCGAACTGGAAGGCGAGCTTCGCACGCGGGTCCAGCGCGTGGGCGATCGTCGAGCCGGGGCGATAGCGGAGCATGGGTCACTCGGATGCGGATTCACGGACGGTGGGCGTCACGGCGGCCGGACGTCGAACGCGGGCAGTTCGTCGGCGAGTTCGGCCGGCGGACCGTCCAGCGCGACGCGTCCGTCCGCGAGGACGACCAGGCGGTCGGCCAGCTCGGCGACGTCCCGGAGATCGTGGGTCACGACGATCAGCCCGGTCCCGCCGTCGTGCAGGGCGGCCAGCCGGTCGAGTACCGACTGCCGGGCGGGTTCGTCGAGGCTCGCGAGCGGCTCGTCGAGCACGAGGTGGGACGGCTCCATCGCGAGCGCGCCCGCGATGGCCGCGCGGGCCTGCTCGCCGCCGGAGAGCTCGTCGACCCGCTCCTCGCGGCGGTCGGCCAGCCGGACGGCTGCCAGCGACTTCTCGACGCGGCGGTCGATCTCCTCGCGGGCGAGCCCGAGGTTCTCGGGACCGAAGGCCACGTCGGCCTCGACAGTCGCGGCGACGAACTGGTCCCGGGGGTCCTGGAACACCATCCCGACGGCCCGCCGGGCGGCCACCAGGTCCGCGCCGACGGGCGTATCGTCGACCAGGACGGTCCCGGCGTCGGGTTCGAGCAGGCCGTCGAAGTGCCGGACGAGCGTCGTCTTGCCCGCGCCGTTGGGACCGGCGAGGACGAGGAACTGGCCGTCGGGGATCGTCAGGTCGACGCCGTCGAGGACGGGCCGCGCGTCGGCGTCTGCACCGTCGCCGCCGAAGCGATGGACCAGGCCCCGGGTTTCGATCATTCGGCGGCGAGCTCGTCGCTGCGGACGACGGCGACCGCGGCGACCAGTTTCACCAGCTCGGCGGGGATGAACGGCGCCGCGCCGGCGGTGAACGCCGCCGCGAGCCCGAGCCCGCTGACGAGCATCAGCCCGGCCATGCCCAGCGCGTAGATGATCGCCGTCCCGACGACCATCGCGCCGACCAGCCGGGCGACGTGTACCTCCTGCGGGTCGCGAATGGTCGCGCCGCCGTGGACGATCGCGCCGATCGCGACGGCGGCGAGCGGGTAGCCCCACAGGTAACCCATCGTCGGCGCGCCCAGGAGGTGACCGAGCCCGGCCGACCCGCCCTGGAAGATCGGCGCGCCGACGGCCCCGGCCAGCAGGTAGAGGACGAGCGCGAACCCGCCCCACAGCGGCCCGAGCATGATGCCGGCGAGGAAGACGCCCAGCACCTGCAGCGTGACCGGCAGGCCCTGCGGTGACAGCGGGTTCGGGAAGCTGACGTAGGCGAACGCGCCGATCAGCGCCGCGAACAGCGCCGCGCGGGCGACGTTCTCGAGTACCTCCTCGCCCACGAGCTCGACGTCGCGGGTGTCCGTGCTCACGCGACCCACCTCGATTCCGGTCCGAACCCGTTCATTGGGGCTGGTATCGCCAGTCCAGGGGATTGAAGCTTCGGGTTCGCGGCCGTCGAGGGCCGGCCCGGACCGTCACGAATAGGCGTCGTCGAACTCCCGTTCACGGCGCATCAGCTCCTCGACGCCGTGTTCGAGGACGGAGCGTCCCGTCGACGTCGGCCGGTACTAGGTGAAAAAACCCCGGCTGTCGGCGGTCCGGCGCTGGCTCGTGTTTTCACTGTAGTACAATGAATGCGCAGCTGAGAACAGGTCCCGCCGCTGCCTGGTCGTCGACGATTGATCACCACTCGTTCGCAGTTACAGCACCGGACCGAGAACGACGGCTCGGCGGTTACCGGTACCGCCGGTAGCCGCGACCTTCCGACGTGACAACCAGACGTTTCGTTCTGGCAGAATACGCATGTACAGCGCAGTCACGCCGCAGGTGACACGACAGCCAATCCATAACAAAGGTCGGTCGGTCCGACAGCACCGCCGACATTCGGGTGCTACTGTGAGATGACACGCATCGAACGACCGCGGCTGGCACGGACGGCGACTGGGGCGACGACCGCCATTGCGGCGCGAGCGCGCGGCGGCGCGGGGTGGGGCGACCGATGAAAGTCTGTACCGTCGTCGGCGCGCGCCCGCAGTTCGTGAAGGCGTTCCCGGTCTCGAACGCGCTCTCCGACCGCCACGAGGAGGTGTTCGTCCACACTGGCCAGCACTACGACGCCGAACTGAGCGGCGTCTTCTTCGAGGAGCTGCCGATCCCCGAGCCGGACGTCAACCTCGGGGTGGGGTCGGACACCCACGCCCGGCAGACGGCGGCGATGCTGACGGGGCTGGACGACGTCCTCGACGAGCACGACCCCGACGTCCTGCTGGTCTACGGCGACACCAACTCCACGCTGGCGGGGGCGCTCGTCGGCGCCAAGCGGGACGTGACGGTCGCCCACGTCGAGGCGGGCCTGCGCAGCTACGACCGGGCGATGCCCGAGGAAGTCAACCGCGTGCTGACCGACCACGCCTCGGGGCTACTGTTCGTGCCCTCGGAGAACGCCGCCGAGACGCTCGCCGACGAGGGGATCACCGAGGGCGTCCACGACACGGGCGACGTGATGTACGACTCGCTGTTGGCCGTCCGCGAGCGCGCCCGTGACCGCTCGGCGGTGCTCGATCGGCTTGGGTACGACGACGGCGAGTACGTGCTGGCGACGGTCCACCGCGCGAAGAACACCGACGACCCCGCCCGCCTCCGTTCGATCGTCGAGGGGCTGGGCGACGCACCGCTGCCGGTGATTCTGCCGGCACACCCGCGGACGGCGGCCGCGCTCCGGGAGATGGACTTCGACGGCGGCTTGCCCGAGGGGATCGACCTGGCCGACCCGGTGGGGTACCTGGACTTCGTGCGGCTGATCGACGGCGCCGAGCGGGTCGCGACCGACTCGGGCGGCGTCCAGAAGGAGGCGTTCTACCTGGGCACGCCCTGCGTGACGCTGCGCGAGGAGACCGAGTGGCTCGAGACCGTCACCTGCGGGTGGAACGTCCTCGTCGGCGCCGACGCCGAGGCGATCAGCCGGAACCTCCGGCGGGCGTTCGACTGCGGCGAGCAGCCCCAGCCCTACGGGGACGGGACGGCGGCCGACCGGATCGTGCGGGCGCTCGAGGCGACCGTGGCCGACGCGCCGACGGAGGAGGCCGTCGAGGAGGTGACCCCGTGACCGCGCTGGCGGACGCGGACTGCTCGTTCGCGCTCTGCCTGACCCACGACGTCGACCGGCCGTACAAGACGCCGTTCCACGCCGCCTACTACGCGCTGGCCGATCGCGATCCGCGACACCTGCGAGCCCTGGCCGAGGATGTCAACCCCTACTGGCAGTTCGAGACGGTCACGGCCCTCGAGGACGACCTCGGCGTGCGTTCGGCGTGGTACTTCCTCTCGGAGCCGCCGCTGTGGCGTCGCTCGCTGCGCGAGGCGCTGTCGTTCGACGCGCTCGTCCAGGAGTTCGGCCGCTACGACGTGCGCGACCCGCCGATCGCCGACGCGATGGCCGACCTCGCCGACGGCGGCTGGGAGGTCGGCCTCCACGGATCGTATCACGCCGGGAGCGACCGCGAACGGCTGCGCACCGAGCGCGACCGCATCGAGACGGTCCTCGACGGCCCGGTTCGGGGCGGCCGGCAGCACTACCTCAACCACGACGGCGCGCGGACCTGGATTCACTACCAGGCGCTCGGGCTCGAGTACGACGCCAGCCTGGGGTCGAGCACGGACGCCGGCTTCGAGCACGGCTACGGCGTCCGTCGCCCTTTCGACGACGACTTCGTCGTCTTCCCGCTGACGCTGATGGAACAGCACCTCCCCGACCCCGGCGAGGACTTCGACGCCGCCTGGGCGGTCTGCGAGGACCTCCTCGCCGAGGCCGCAGACAACGACGCCGTGATGACGACGCTCTTCCACCCCCGTTTCTTCAGCGAGCGCGACTTCCCCGGCTACCGCCGGCTCTACGAGCGCCTGATCCGCGAGGCGAACGCCCGCGGTGCCTGGGTGGGCGCGCCCGGCGAGTGCTACGACGAGTTCCTCGCGCCCCCGACCGGATCGCAGGACGCGCCCGCTCGCTCCGAGGAGCCGGCCTCGAAGTCCACGTCGACGGCCACGGACTGACCGCGAGGTCGAGCGGCCACCCGGTCGAGCGGCCTCCGGGCGGCGCGGTCGATTCGTCAGAGAGCGACTAACAATGACTCGCTGGCAGGTACGTGGTGTCGATGCGGTATCTGATCTTCACGAACACGCCGGCGCACGTCCACCTGTACCGGGAGACGGTCGCGGAGCTGCAGGCGCGCGGCCACGACGTGCTGGTCCTCGTGCGGGACTACGGCTGCACGCTGGCGCTCGCGGACGCCTAGGACCTCCCGTTCCGGGTGTACGGCGCGTGCGACACGACGAAGGCGTCGCTGCTGAAGAACCTCCCCGTCCACTACGTCCGGAGCTTCCGCGAGGCCCTCCGGTTCGACCCGGACGTCGTGTTCGGCATGGGCGCGTACGCCGCCCACACGGGCGCGATCACCGGCGCGCGGACGATCCTGGTGCTGGACTCGGAGGCCACGACGCTCGACCACCGGATCTCCCGGCCGTTCGCGGACGCGCTGGTCACGCCCGAGAGCTTCCGGGCCGATCTCGGCGCCGACCACTACCGCTTCCCCGGGTTCAAGGAGTGCGCGTACCTCCACCCCGAGGTCTTCGAGCCCGACCCGTCGGTCCGCGAGGAGCTGGGCGTCGGCGACGAGCCCTTCGCCATCCTCCGGCTGAACGCCTTCGGCTCGCACCACGACGTGGCCCAGGGAGGATTCACCACCGAGCAGGTCGCGACGCTCGTCGAGGACCTCGCGGCCGAGGGCACCGTCCTGATCTCCGACGAGGGCGGCGACCTCGACGTCGAGGCCCTGCCGGCCCAGCGGTTCGACCTCCACCCCGCGCGGCTGCACGACGCGCTCGCGGCGGCGTCGCTTCTGGTCGCCGACACGCAGACGATGGTCACCGAGGCCGCGTTGCTCGGGACGCCCGCGGTCCGCTCGAACTCCTTCGTCGGCGAGGACGACATGGGGAACTTCCTCGACCTCGCCGAGCGCGACCTGATCCGCAACCTCGCGGCCTTCGAGGACGTCCGCGCGACCGCGGTCGAGTTGCTGGCCGATCCCGACGCGACCGCCCGCTGGGAGCGCCGGCGCGCGGCCCTGCTCGAAGACGTCGTCAACCTCACCGACCTGCTGGTGACGATCGCCGAACAGCCGCGCGATCTCGACAGGATCCCGGCCCTGCTGGACGAGCGGGCCCCGCCGGTGCCCACCCCGTAGCGACCGGCTAACAAAATTCTCCGGGGCGCAAGCACGCCGCAAGCGGCCCGACCGCCGCGTGAGGCCACCGTGATGAGACGCCCGTCACTCGATCCGTCGCCGCATCGCTCGCCAGCAGCCGCGCCGATCGGGGGTGTGCCGTGACCGACGCGGAGTCCACGAGCAGCGGCCGGTGGACGATCGGCCTCCCGACCGACGTCGTCGCCGCGCTCGCCTTCGCGTTGGCCGCCGACGCGGTCCTCCTGGCACCCGGGGTCACCGAGGCGCACCTCCGGGCACTGTTCGGCCTGCCGTTGCTCTTTTTCCTACCAGGGTATTCCCTGGTTGCGGCGCTGTACCCGGCGCGTGACCAGGGGGTGCGCTTCGCGGGCAACCGGCTGGCCGTCGACGTGCCCGACGTCGTCGAACGGGCGGCGCTGGGCCTGGGCGCCAGCGTGGCGCTCGCCCCGCTGTTCGGTCTCGCGCTGTGGTACGCCGTCGGGATCACGGCGAAGACGCTAGCGCTGGCGCTCACGGGGTTCACCGTCCTCGGCCTGGCGGTGGCGGTGGTCCGCCGGGCGCGGCTCCCCGCCGATCGGCGCTTTGGCGTCCGCCCGCGCCGGTGGCTGGCGCGCCTCCGAAAGGGGCCGGGGACGCTCGACATCGCCCTGAACGTCGCGCTGGTCGTCGTCGGCCTGCTGGCGGTCAGCAGCCTCGGGTACGCGATGGTCTCACCGCCGTCCGGCGGTCATCACACCGAGGCGATGCTGCTCACCGAGAACGAGACCGGCGCGTACGTCGCCGGGGGCTACCCCTCGTCGGTGCAGATCGGTCAGCCCCAGCCGCTCGTGTTGGGGCTGCACAACGCGGAGGGACGCACCGTCGAGTACGACGTCGTCATCCAGATCCAGCGCGTCGAGCGCAGCGGAACGGCGGTGACCGTCCGCAACCGCTCGGCGCTGCGGCGGCTGTCGGCGACGGTGCCGAACGGACAGACCACCTACGTCGAACACCGGGTCACGCCCGACGAGCTCGGCGACGACCTCCGGTTGACGTACCTGGTCTACCGCGGGGACGTCCCCGCACACCCCACGAGCGCCAACGCCTATCGGACGACCTACCTCTGGCTGAACGTCACGCGGTGAGCGCCGGCGCCCGCCGCCGGCTGGCCGCGCCACTCTTCTCGGCAGCCGTCAACTGGCACCGCGATCGGCCGGCGGCACGTAGTACAGCGTCATGCCGTCGGTCGCGACGAGGCGGTCGACGCCCGGCGTCGCGTCCAGACGGGCGAACGCCGACCGGTTGTACATGATGCCGTCGACGGCCCGCAGCTCGCGAGCGCGGTCCGCGCTGGTCACCGGCAGGTACTGCCCGCCCTCGAAGTGCGTCGTCAGGTTGCGGTGGATCACCGCCGGCGAGAGGATGCCGTTCATCCGATAGCGTTCGGGGTCCGGCTGCCCGCCCCCGTCGTTGCCCGTGAGGACGACCGCGTCGTGGAAGCGCCAGGGCTCGTAGCCCAGCCCAGAGTAACCGACGTCGGGCTGGTCGTGGGCGAACGCCGCGGCGTAGCCGTCCATCTGCGCCTCGGTCTTGTGCGCCGACGGCTGGTAGGTGTACGGCGAGGGGTAGGCCGTCGCCAGCGACAGCGCGAGCAGCGCGGCGACGATGGCGGTCGCGCCCGCGGTCCGCAGCGCGCTCCAGTTCGGCGCGTCCAGGCGCCGGGCGAGTTCGGCGCCGCCGAGGATCGTCCCGACGACCAGCAGGATGCCCAGGTAGCGGAACACGAGCCGCGAGAAGTCCCCGAGGAACTGCACGGCCGAGAACGCGCTGATGCCCAGCCCGCCGAACAGCATGTACGTCGCGACCGCGTCGCCGTCCCACCGCAGCGACCGCACCCGCTCGACCAGCCCCGAGTACAGGAACAGCGCGGTGAGCCCGACGTACAGCGCCGAGACGGCAAAGAGCTTCAGGAAGATCTCCAGCGGGCCGGAGCCGACGGCGGTCAGCGACGAACTGCGCTGGGTGACGACGGTCCCGACCTGGGCGTGGCCGGCGAGCGCCTGCAGGATCGTCCGGCCGACGTAGGCGAACTCCGAGACGAGGACGTCGTGGACGCTCACCCACGCGACGAACGCGACCGCCAGGAACAGCGTCTGGGCGTACAGCGGCCGGTGGTCGGTAAAGGGCGCCGCGTGGCGCCGCCGGAAGTACCACTGCGCGGCCGAGATCGCGCCGTACAGCACGAGCACGGTCAGCGCCATCTGGGGGTGGTAGACGACGACGGCGAGCGACGTGAGCGCGAGCAGGACGCCGTGGGCCGAGAGCCCGCCCTGCTGCGGGCGCGCGTCGTCGGTCGGGATGACGTACTGCAGCGCCAGGTACAGCACGAACGCGAAGTACAGCGCCGACTGGGAGATCGGGTGGGGAGTCAGCTCGACGGCGATGTTGTTGATCGGCAGGAACAGGCCGGCCGACGCCGCGCCGACGATCAGCCCCGCGTCCGTCGAGACGAGGTGGCGGACCGCGAGCGTGACGAACACCAGGAACGTCAGCACGAAGACCGCGACGACGAGCATCAGCGCCGTCGGGACGTCGACGCCGAGCAGCGCGCTCACGCTGACGCCGTTCAGGTGGATCCCGGGGTAGATGATGTCCGTCGGCGCCGTGAGGCGGGCTTGAATCTCGCGCGCCCACCCGAGGTGGGTCATCGCGTCGGGTTCGCCGTAGTAGTAGTACCGGCGCAGTAGCGGCAGCGCCGCCACCGAGAGCGCGCTTGCGCCCGTCAGGACGGCCGCCGCGGCCCGCGTCAGTCGCTCGCCGGCGGCGAAGCCGGCCCACACGGCGAGCAGCAGTGCGGCGCCGACGCCGACCCAGTACGCCCGCGGCGTCCCGGTGTAGACCGATACCTCGTAGGCGTGTGCCGGGTGGCGGTGCGCGACGGCGACCGCGACCGTCAGCAGCGCGAACCCCCCGAGCAGCGCGCCCTTCTGGAGTCGATCAGTAGTCATGAGATCCTCCGAGCGTCCGGCGCCGTCAGCGGGCGACCGCGACCCACCTGCACCCCGCGGCGCCGGACCGCTCTCCTATCTGCCGGTGTCCCCACACGTCGCCTTCGTTATGGTCCCGCTACGGCTGCCTGGCCGCCGTCCCCTGCCTCGCTCTCGCCCCCGACTCCGCGTTCGCCAGCCCGCGGTACAGCTCGGTCAGCTCGTCGATCACGACCGCCCAGTCGTAGTCGGCCTCGACGGCGGCGCGGTTGCGCCGGCCCATCGCGTCGAGGTGCTCGCGAGCGGCGAGCAGCTCCGCGAGCGCCTCGACCAGTGCGTCGACGTCGCCGGGCTCGACGAGTCGGCCCCGGTCCGCGTCGATCACCTCCGGGATCGATCCGACGGTCGTGGCGACGACGGCGTTACCACCGGCCATGCCCTCCAGCATGGCGATCGGCAGTCCCTCGCCGTGGGTCGGCAGGACGTAGACCGACGACTCCGCGAGCAGTTCGCGCTTGCGCGCCTCCGAGACGTAACCCTCGTAGGTAACGGCGGGGTCGGTCTCGGCGAGGTGCTCGGCGTGATGGTCGAGCGGGCCGGTGCCGGCGATCGCGACCGAGAGGTCGGCGTCGCGGTCGCGGAGGCGCTCGACGGCGTCGACGAACTCGCCGACGCCCTTGCGCTCGACGTGGTTCGAGACGAACGCGAGCCGCGGCGGGTCGGCGTCGTAGGCGGGGTCGTACGCGTCGGCGTCGACTGCGTTGGGCAGCACGAGTAGCCGTTTACGGTCGGTGCGCTCGGCGAGGACGTCCCGCCAGTACGGCGAGAGGACGATCACCCGGTCGGCGGCGCCGAGCACCAGCGACTGGTAGGCGGCCACCGGCGCCGACGCGTCGGCGACGAACTCGTCGAACGACGACCCGTGGACGTGGACGACGACGGGACAGCGCCAGACGACGGCCGCGAACAGGACGAACGCGGACGCGCGGTAGAACGCGACCCCGTGTGAGGAGTGGACGTGGACGACGTCCGGCTTCTCGCGGGTCGGCAGTTGCAGGAGGCTCCACAGCGAGACGCACAGCGAGCGCAGCGCCCACAGGACCCCCTCACCGCGGGGGTGCCGACGTCGTGGACGCGCGCGTCGACGTCGTCGGGGAGCCGGTCGGTCTGCTCGTGGAGGTAGCGGGCGACGCCGCCGGTCTCCCGGCTCGCCGGGCCGACGACGAGGAGGTCGAGTGCCATGCTCGATACCGCGACCCACCACGCGCGGCGACTTATGAAGGAGCCGCCTACCGCGACAGGTCGCGCGAGCCGATCGGTTCGGCGTCGATCGCCAGCGGGCGCGGCCCCAGGCAGTGCCGAACGCGGTGACGCGCGGGCGCACGGACATGTCACGCCCGACGTAGTCGGAGACTTACAATGTCGGTCCAGGGAGACGGGCGACCCAACGGAGCGCGGCGTCGCGGCGACCGGGCACGCCCGTCGGCGCGAGCGCCGTCCCGACGCCCGCCGGACACCCATGCAGGACATCGCACTCGTCACCATCGACTGCTGGCGACACGACGCACCGGAGCGCATGCCGAACCTGGCGGCCGCCGAGACCGTCACCGAGCGCCGCGACGCGCTCTGTCAGTCCGCGGCGACCCGGGGCGCCTTCCCCGCGCTGTTGAGCGGACTGTACTACCCGCAGGCCTACAGCGGATTCGACGCCGTCGCCGACGGCGTCCGGTCGCTGCCCGAGGTCCTCGCCGACGCCGGCTACGCGACCTGCGGGATCGTCGGCTCGAATCCGTTCCTCAGCACCTGGGCGCCGGCGTTCGACCGCTTCTGGAACGACGGCATGACGACCGACGGCGACCAGTCGGCGCTGGGCGAACGCCTGCAGGCCGGCGCCTCGACGCTCCGGCACGCCGCGAACTACCTGCGCCTGCGCAGCCGCGTCCCCGCGACCGACGTCGCCGCTCGCGCGCGCGAGTGGTACGAATCCCAGGAGGGACCGCGGTTCGTCTGGCTGCACCTCATGGACGTCCACGTCCCGTTCTTCCCGGGACTGGCCCGCGGGCTGTCGACGGGGCTGCTCGACGCCTACCGGGCGCACTACCGGTTCATGGACGACCCGCACTCGCTCACCGACGCCGAGTACGAGACCCTCGAGGAGCTGTACTGGCAGTCCGTCGCCGCGCTGGACGAGCAGCTCCCCGAGGTGCTCGCCTTCCTCGACGACGACGCCCACGTCGCGATCGTCGGCGACCACGGCGAGGAGTTCCGCCACGACGAGTGGGGCCACGCCCGCCTGTACGACGAGTGTACGCGCGTGCCCTTCCTGGCCAGCGAGTCGTTGGCCGCGTCGCTCGGCGACGGCGAGCACCTCCGCCAGCTGGACGTGCCCGCCACGCTGCTGGACGCGGTCGGACTCGACGTCCCCGACGAGTGGGAGGGCGGGCCGGCCCGCGAGGCCGACCCGTACCCCGCCTTCGCGATCAACCACTCGCCGCAGTTCGGCGAGCTGTACGCGGCCGTCCGCGGCGAGCGCTACAAGCTGCTCCGGACGTTCGACGCCGAGACCGGCCGCCTGCAGCGCACGGAGGCCTACGACATGGACGCCGACCCCGGGGAGACGACCGATCTGTCGGGCTCGGCGGAGCTCTCGGCCCTGGAGTCGGAACTCGACGCCTTCCTGGCGCGCGAGGCGATCGAGGGCAACCTGCGGGAGGACGAACGCGACGTCTCCGCGAAGGTCGAGGACCGGTTGCAGGCCCTCGGGTACAAGTAGCCGGTCAGCCCTTCGACTGGGTCAGCTGCACGGACGCGTAGCCGTCGAGCCGCAGCGACGTGAGGTGGCCCGAGAACCGGAGGGCGTCCTTCTCACCGTCGACCGAGCCAGTGGCCGTCGAGCCGTCGATCGAATCGTCGCTCTCCAGGGCAGGGCCGTTCGGGTCGGCCGCCAGGTCGCCGCTGACGGTGACCTCGTAGCTCGTCGCGCCCGACTGCGTGCCGTCGAGGACGAGCGTGCTCGGCAGGTCGGTCGCGCTGCCGGTCGAGCCGTCCGTCGAACCGCTCCCGGACCCGCCGTCGGTCGGTTGGCTCGTGAGCTCGTCGGGAGTGACCGCCTCGCCGTCGAGCGTCAGGCCGAACTGGTCGGGACCGGCGTCGGTGCTGAAGTCGGTGATCACCCAGTCGGTCAGCCGGTAAGAGTCCCCGAAGCCGTTGCCGGTGGCGCCCGAGACGGTGTAGGTGCCGTCGCCGTTGTCCGCGATGGCGTCGTTGAGTTCGGCGCTGAGCGCGTCGGCGTTCGTCCGCTTTTCGACGCTCCCTTCGACGGTGAACTGGTAGTGGACCAGGTCGCCGCCGTCGGGCGTCTCGTAGGCGACCACGGAGGGGCCGGCCGTGCGCCCGCCGTCGGTGCCGCCGGAGGAGCCGGACCCGTCTGACCCGCTAGTGCCCGAATCGCTCGGTGGGGAATCGGGGTACTGGCTCGGGTCGATGGCCTGGCCGTCGAGCGTGACCGTGGCGTCGCCGCCGACCCGCAGCGCGGTCAGGTCGCCGGTGACGGCGTAGCTGTCGGTGCCGCCGGCGATGGCGCCCGTCACCGCCGTCCCGTCGATGACGTCCTCGTCGCTGATCGTTCCGCCGTTGGCGGTCGACTTCTCGACCGCGTCGCTGACGGCGAAGGCGTACTCGATCACGTTCGTGGGGCTGCCGCCGCTGATAGACAGCGCGTGGTCGACCGGGTCGGTCGCGCCGTCGGTGGTGCCCGAGCCGCTGCCGTCAGTGGTACCGCCCGTCGACCCGCTTCCGGAGTCGGCCGCGCCGGTGCCGTCGGGCCCGTTCGGGAGCGGACAGGCGTCGCCGTGGGTGACGTTGCTCGTGTCGACGGTGCTGTTCGAGACGTCGATGGCCTGCCCGGTGACCGAGATGTTCGTATCGGCGACGGTACAGCCGTCCGAGCCCGAAAAGCGGACGCCGTCGCGGTTCGCGCCGGTCTGCTGGATGCAGCAGCCGGTGATCGAGGTGTTCGGGGAGTCGGGCGCCAGCACCGCGGCGCCGCCCGACGCCGAGCCCGTGATGCTCACGCCGTCCATCACGATGGGGTAGCCGTTGGGCTCGGACATGACCGCGGCGCGGCCGTCCTTGTCGTAGCGGATGCGCGAGTCGCGGACGATCACGGATTTGGCGTTGGACTCGACCTTGACGGCCGAGCCGACGCCGGGGCCGTTTTTCATCACGAAGTCGCAGTTGCGCACCTCGGCGCCGGGGGTCTTGTCGTAGTGGCGCGCCTCGATGCGGACACCCCGCATCATCCAGGACTTGCTCTCGTAGGTGTCCTCGCGCGGACCGGTGTAGCTGTCGGGGTCGACCTCGAAGTAGGCGCCGTCGACCCAGCTGCCCTGCCCGCTGATGCGGACGCCGTCGACGTTGTTGTTGCGGAAGATCCCGCCCTGGACCTGCACCTTCCCGTGGTGGCGCGAGCAGTACATCGCGTTGTTGCCGAACTCCTCGAGGTGCGGGTCGATCACCTGCAGCGTCCCCTGGTGCGGGGGGAAGACGGCGACGCCGACGCGGCCGTCGCCGATCTTGTAGCGGGCCCACGTCGAGCCCTGCTTCGCCGTGAAGTCCTTCAGGACGCCAGTGGCGTCGGGGTTGGCGATGGTGATCGTGATCGCGTTGGCGACCTCGGTGTCCGTGTGCGTCCCGCGGCCGACGTACTCGACGTTTTCGACGTGCAGCCCGTTGCGCGTGTTGAACCGCATTCCCGTGACGGTGTTGTCGGCGGTGATGTCGTAGTCGACGTTCTCGAAGACCACCTGGTTCACCGGATTCCGGGCGCTCGAATCGAACGTCAGGTAGTTGCCGCCGGTCTTCGGGACGAAGGTCACGTCGCCCTCGCCGACAATACCGTAGTTCACGCCGCCGTCGAGGACGTGTTTGCGGTGCAGCAGGTACCGACCCGCGGGAACGTGCACGAGCGTGTTCGGCTGGAGGGCGCGGTCGAGGGCGTCGTCGGCCGGCCGACTGCCGGTGTTGTCCGCGCCGAAGTCCGCGACGAGGTCGACCTCGCGGTCGAACGAGACGCCGCGGACGGTCTGGGCGGCGGCGGTCCCGGTGGCGAGCGTTCCTGCACCGGCGAGTGCGGCCGCACCGCCGGCCAGGCGCAGGTAATCGCGCCGGTCGATCAACGAGTCGGGGTCCGCGTCGGTGGCGGGGGCCGACGATTGGTCGCGTTTGGCGGCGTCTCCGTCTTTCGACAGGTCCATGTGACGGTAGGGAACTCCTACTATTAATGGCATTTATTGCCGCATTCCTGCCGCTCGGTCACGGACTCGGCTCTCGTTGACAATAGATACCTAGTAGTTACGTGCAGCTTGCGAGTGACTGCGACGCGTCAGACTGACTCGCATACTCGCGGAAATCGCGAGCCAGAGCCCGTCAGTCGGTCGCCGTCGCGCACCCTGCGTTCGAGTAGCCGCTGCCTTCCCGCCCGGTGACGGGCCGTACACTTGTCGTGTACGTCCGTGTTCCTTGCGGGCCCCGTGTCGGTAGTGCCGCGGTCGCCGCCGGGCGGGTATCCGACGGCTAACAAAGGCGGTCGCCGCCCGACGGAGCGACGGGGAAGGGGAACGAATGGCTCTCCGGGACGTCGCTCGCGGCGCGTCGTGGATGTTGGTGGCGCAGGTCGTCCGGACAGGATCGCGCGGACTGGTCGTCCTCCTGTTGACGCGGCTGTTCCTGTCGCCCGCGGAGTACGGCCTGCTGTTTTTCGCCGTCTCCGTGCTGGGCGTGGCCGTCACCCTGGCGAGCCTGGGCTTCGCCAAGTCGGGCAGCCGCTACGTCGCGGAGTACCGCGAGCGCGACCCCGGCCAGATCCCGCACGTGCTGCGGGTGACCCTCGCGTACAACCTGATCGTCGTCGCGCTCACCGTCGTCGCGCTGGTCGCCTTCCACGACCGGATCGCGACGCTGTTGGGCGAGCCCGCGCTCGCGCCGCTGCTGCTGGTCGGCGGCGCCTACGTCGCCGCGCTATCGCTACAGAACGGCCTCACCACGCTGTTCCAGGGGTTCGGCGCGGTCACCTGGAGCGCCGTGGTCGGGACGGTCGGCAACGTCGCGCTCGTTACTCTCGTCGTCGCCTTCCTGTGGGCCGGGGCGGGACCCCTCGGCACGCTCGTCGGCTACACGCTGGCGTACGCGCTGGCGGTCGGCGTCGGCCTGGTCGTCCTCTACCGGCGCTTCTACCGGCAGTACGACGACGGCGACCCCGAACCCGGGTTGGCCGGCCGGGTCGCCCGCTACGCCGTGCCCCTGACGGCCACCCGGAGCGCGCACGTGCTGGACAACCGCGTCGACAGCGTCCTGATCGGGTACTTCCTGAATGCGACGGCCGTCGGCTTCTACACGCTGGGCAAGCAGGTCGCCGACTTCGTCATCGCGCCGGCGTACTCGCTGGGCTTCGCGGTCTCGCCCACGTACGGCGAGCGCAAGGCCGCCGACCGCCTCGACCGGGCGGCCGAGACCTACCACGCATCCTTCCGGTTCGTGGTGGCGCTGTACGCGCCCGCGGCGGTGGGGATGGCGCTGGTGGCCGACCCGGCCGTGCACCTGCTGTTCGGACCCGACTACGCGGGCGCCGTCCCGGTGATCCAGCTGTTCGGCCTGTTCGTGCTGGCCCGGGCCATCGAGAAGATCACGACCGACGGCCTGGACTACCTGGGCCGGGCCCGCGTGCGCGCCGTCGCGAAGGTGGCCTCGGCGCTGGCGAACTTCGGGCTCAACCTCGTCCTCATCCCGCGGGCCGGCGTCGTCGGCGCCGCGGCGGCGACCGTCGTCACCTACTGGGCGCTGGTGCTGTTCGAGCTCGTCGTGGTCTGTCGCGAGCTGCCCGTCGACGCGTCCCGGCTTGCGCGGACGAGCGGGCTCGTCGCCGTCGTGACCGCCGGCGTGACGGTGGTGGTGTTCCCGCTGTCGCGCGAGATCTCCAGCCTGCCGCTGCTGGCGGGGGTCGTCGGCGCCGGCGTCGCCTCGTGGGCGGCCCTGGGCCTCGCGAGCGGCCTCATCGACGTCGGTCGGCTCCGCGCCGCGCTGGGCTGATCAGGGCGGCAGCGTCGCCGGATCGGCGAACCCGCCGCGCAACAGCCCCCCGTCGATCGCCGC
>JBDGSW010000053.1:0-10299 GCA_042217345.1 Haloarculaceae archaeon | reverse complement strand
CGCCGCCGGCCCGACGCAGAACGTCCCCGAGCGGGACACGCGAGCCAGGGCTCGCCCGTCGCGGTCCCCGCCGGAAAACGGTACGTCGAACTCCTCGATCAGTTCCACGAGACAGTCGGCGCCGTCGGCGGCGCGGCCCTCCACGACGAGCGGGAAGCGCTCGACGCGGATCCCGGTGTCACGGACGGTGCTGCCGGGCGAGCGCTCCAGGCGGACGCCGTTGGTGCCGGTGCCCGACAGCGAGAGTCGGCAGTGCTCGACCGTCGAGGCCGGTCGGCCGACGAGCCGGACGGCGTCTGTCCCGGCGGCTGTCCCCGTGACCGTGACGTTCTCGATGCGGCCGTGGTAGGGCCGGGGCGGCGGACCGTGGTTGCCGCCGCCGGTCGGGGGCTTGCCGATGATCGCCGCGCCGCCCTCGCCGTCGTAGCGGACGTGCGAGTCCCGGATCGCGAACCGCCCGCCGTTGTGCCCGGCCGCGATGGCCGGTCCCGGTCCGTGCGTGACGGTGACGTCGACGTCGCGGACGACAACGCCCGCGGTGTCGAAGCTGCCGCTCTCGATGCGGACGCCGCGGGGGTACATGTAGTCGCGCGGGCGGTTCGGCGGGCGGACGGCGGTCGTGTCGATGGCCATCGTCGTGCCGTCGACGTAGCTGCCCTCGGTGCCCAGGCGGACCTGCGAGACGTCGTTGTTGCGGTAGACGCCGCCCTCGACCTGGACGACGCCGTTGGTCCGGCTGGCGTAGATGCCGTTGTTCGGGAACTCCTCGAGGCGGCAGTCGACGATGCGGATCGTCCCGACGTTACTGCGGCCGACGAAGATGCCGACCCGCCCCTCGCCGCCGTTGTACGTGCCGATGCGTCCGCCGCTGCGGGCGACGAAGTTCTCGACGAGGCCGGTCCCGTCGGGCGAGCGCACGATCGGCAGGAGGGCGTTGCCGACGAGGGTGTGGCCGTCGGCCGGCCCGGGCTCGCTGTCGTCGCGCATGCCCCGGCCGATCACCTCGACGTCGCGGACGACCAGGTCATCGGCGGCGCCGAACTGCAGCGACGGCGCGGCGTTGGCCGCCCGGACGTCGACGTCGAAGCCCTCGACGAGCAGGTCCGTCCCCCAGTCGACGACGAGCCAGTCGCCGTTGTGGTCCGGCGGGGCGACGAAGGTCGCCCCCGGCCGCCCGTAGATCGCGAAGTGCTCGACGTCGGCGATCTGGAGGCGCCCGTCGACCAGGAACCGCCCCTCGGGGACGACCAGCAGCGTGTCGTCGCCGGCGGCGTTCGCGACGGCCGCGACGCAGGACTCGGCGCCCGTCGGGTCGCAGCCAAGGTCGTCGACGAGGTGGGCGACGGTGTCGTAGGCCGACTCGAGCGCCGCCAGCCGCTGGCGCTCGGGCGTGATCGTTCGCGAGCGCGGGCCGCCCGAGCCGTTCCCGCCGGTTCGATTGGCACCGGCGTCGTCGCCGGGCGTCACCGAATCCAGCTCCGCGGCGCCCGAACAACCCGTCAGGCCGGCCGCGCCCGCGGCGCCGAGCAGCGAGAGGTATCGGCGTCGCTTCATGTGTCTCGATGATCGCGGTTCAAACGGTTGCGGCTTTGTTATGCGTCGGCTTCCCGGCGGGCGGTTCGCGGCGGTCCTCAGTTGGCGACGTCGCGGTGGAGGTGGTCGTTGTGCTGCATGTCGAAGACCATCGCGAACAGGACGAGGGCGGCGCTGACCAGGCAGATGAGGATCGCGACGCCGCTGGCCAGCAGCGACGCGCGGCTCACGTGCGCCCACAGCCCGTAGGCGACGCCGAGGACGCCGCCGACGGCGCCAAGCAGGTAAAAGAGCACGAGCGGGTGGAAATCGAGGACGAAGTACTTCACCTTCAGGCGCCAGCAGAAGTCCCGGAGCAAGAGCGCGGACAGCCGGGGGACGAACGACGAGTAGGCGATGCCGCTCTCCTCGTCGCCGTAGACGGCCGTCATGGGCACGTCGGCGACGCGGCAGTCGCGGGCGTTCAGCGCCACGAGGAGGTCGTTGAGGAAGCCGTAGTCGTCGTACAGCCGCTCGAGGTCGAGCCGTTCCAGCGCCGACAGCGAGATGGCGGTGTAGCCGTTCTGCGGGTCGTTCATCCCCCAGTAGCCGCTGGCGATCTTCGTCAGGAAGGTCAACAGGACGTTGCCGGTGAGCCGCCAGGCGGACATGTCGGCGTGCAGCTCCCGCGAGCGCAGCCGGTCGCCCTTGGCGTAGTCGGCCTGGCCCTCGGCGACGGGCTCGACGAACCGCTCGAGGATGGACGGGTCCATCTGGCCGTCGCCGTTGACGACCGCGGTGACGTCCATCTCCTCGGCGCGGGCGCGGCGATAGCCCGTCTTGATCGCCGCGCCGACTCCGCTGTTTTCCTCGTGGCGGACCGGCACGACGCGAGGGGTGGCGTGGCCGCCGTCGGCCGTGGCGGCCGTCGAGCCGGCCTCGGTCGCGTCGGCGGCCGCACCCGCCTCGGCGTCCTCGGGGCGGACGCACCCGAGGATCTCCTCCCAGGTCCCGTCGGTCGAGCAGTCGTCGACGGCGTAGATCCGGTCGACGAACTCCGGGATCGACTGGATCACCGAGCCGACCAGCCCCTCCTCGTTGTAGGCCGGGACCACGACTGCCACCGTCTTCCCTCGGTACATTTCATGAAACGAAGCCAGTCACGATTCCTTTGTAATAGAGTTCCTGAGGAATGGAAGCCGCCCTGTTCCGGGTTAGTTGCGGCGTCCTCACCCCGCGGGAATCCCCTCGAAGGGCCACACAGCCGCTCCAGTGCCGGTTCGTCAATCGCGGTCGAGGCGCCGCCGTCCGGTCCCGGCCGCTGCGTGGGCCGCCGGTCGGCGCCCGGTCAGCCGAGCACCGTCCCGGCGACCGTCCGCCGGAGGTAGGTCAGCACCGGGCGGCCGCGGGGGAACGAGTAGAGGTCGCCCAGCTCGTCGTCGTCGAGGCGGACCGGCTGGAACTGCTCGTCGTCGAGGTTCTCGACGCCGGCCGCGAGCACGTCGGCCGACGCCGCGAACAGGCGCCGGCGCACCTCGTCCCACGTCGCGGCGTCGCCCACGTCGACCCGGCGCTCGACGACGATCTCGCCGCCGTCGAGGGTCTCGGTGAGCCGCTGGAGGGTGACACCGGCGGTCTCGCGCCCGTGGACGTACTCCCAGAAGCCCATCGGCTGACCGCGGTACTCGCGGAAGTTGCCGTGGTGGAAGCTCAACACGCCCTCCGCCGGCGCGGTCAGCGCGTCGCCGACCAGGAAGCCGAAGCCGAAGCGGACGCCGACGTCGGTCTCGGCCATGCGCTCGACCACCGGGTCGGGGATGCTGTTTTTCCACCCGTCGACGGTCTCGGGTTCACAGCGCACGCGCTCGGGATCGCCAAGGCCAGCGAGGTCGTCGACGCGGCGGCGCTCGAGCGGGTCGAGGTCCTCGCCCAGCAGCTGCTTGGCGGCGGCGACGACGCCCCACTCGCGGAGTTCGAGCAGCCGCCACGCGGCGTCGAGCGCGGATCGCTCGTCGGTCGAGGTGTCCTCGACCACGAGCGTCACGTCGGCGTCCGTCTCGGCGAGCATCCGTTCGACCGCGGTCGCCGCCCACGCGGGCAGCGTCTCGCCCGGCGTCAGCAGGGCGACGCGCGTCGGGGCCGAAGACTTAGACACGGGACTGCACCTCCGGGGCGTCGGCGCGAACGCGGTCGTTGAGGGTGTCCATGGTGAGCACCTCGATCTCCCCGCGGTCGCGTCGCTCGGCCAGCTCCCCGAGGAACGCCGAGAGCACCGTCCACTGGGCCTCGTTCGAGAGGTCGTAGAGGTGACACCAGAGGTGGCAGTACCCGTCCTCAGCGACGGCGGCGTCGATCGCCCGCCGGAGGTACCGGCGGTGGAGCCGCTGGCGGTAACGGACCGGCAGAATCCGGAAGTACTCGGGTACCGGTCGCTGGCCCGCCGGGAGCGTCGCGGCGGTCAGCGAGGGGTAGGTGGTGCAGTAGGTCTCGACGACCCCGTCGACGATGGCGGGCTCGAACGTCGGGTGCGGGCCGGCGACCAGTTCCTTCAGCCGCGACACGCGCGAGCGGTCGTTTGTGTCCCGGGCCGTGCGCACGATCTCGATGCCGGCGTCCCGGAGGACGTCCGGCGGCGGCGGGCTGTGTCTCGGCGGGACCAGCGAGACCGTTCGCGAACCGGTCAAGTCGGCGATGATCGACTGCGAGCGCTCCAGTTCCCAGGCGACGGTCTCGGCTGCGGCCTGCCCGCAGAGGACGTGCGAGTACGTGTGAGTACACAGCTCGTGGTCGGTCGACCGCGAGGCGATCTCGCGGACGGCCCCCGGCGCGTAAAACAGGGGATCGGTCGCCGCGTCGGTGCCCGGGTCCGCCTCGAACCAGCCGTCCCGATGCGGTCCGTCGTGGTCGCCGTCGCACGACGACTCACTGAGGTGGCCGACGACGTCGAACGAGATCGGTACGTCGAGCGTCTCACAGCGGTCCAACAGTCGTTCGAGGTAGGCCCGCTCGGGGGCGCCGCGGTCGCTCAGGTGCGAACCGCCACCGAAGTCGTGGACGCCCCAGCTGAGTTCGACCTCGACGCTGATGGTCACGAGCGCGGTCATGCCCCCCTCGATTTCGAGGCAGCGGCTTTGTAACGCGGAGATTTCTCCGGCTAATCCGTCGTTTCGAAGGCGGGGGCGATCGACCGCGGCGTGACCGCCCCGGTAACGCGTGCCTAGATCCACGCCCGGCGGCCCTGCAGACGACGGGTTCAGTCCTGCTCGGCGGCGACGGCCGCGGTCGCGTCGTCGTCGGCGCCGCGATAGAGGAACCAGTAGGCCGCCGCCGTCCCGACCAGGCCGACGGCCCCGCCGAGGTAAAACGCCGCGCGGACGTCGAAGACGTCGACGACGGCGCCGAAGGTCAGGGGTCCGAGCACCTGGCCGACGCTCAGCGAGGTGGTGAACGCGCCGGTGACCGCGCCCATGCCGTGGACGCGGCCGCGCTCGGTGCGGATCGCCACCGACGACGCCCGTGAGACGGCGCTGAACACGCCCATGCCGATCACGAGCGCGATCAGCGGGACGAGCGCGGTCGTCGTCGGGACGGCGAACATCAGCCCCGCCGATAGCACGCCGCCGACCGCGACCAGTTTCGGGCGCGCGGCCGGGAAGCGATCGGACAGCCGGCCCATCGGGTACTGGAGCAGGCCGCCGGCGATCATGTACCCCGAGAGGACGAACCCGACCTGCGTCCGGGAGAGCGCGGCGGCGCTCACCGCGAACACCGGGAAAAAGGAGTTGAATCCCCACCGGTAGAACCCGCGGGCCCCGATGTAGGCGATCAGCCCGCGCATCTCCCGGTCGGCGAACACCGCCGACAGCGACGCGCGCAGCGTCACCTCGTCGCTGGCGTCGGCCTCGCGCTCGGCGGACGTCCGGGCGGGGACGACCAGGGCGACCACCACCAGCGCGAACAGCGCCACGCCGGCCAGCGCGAAGAAGGGCGCCGCGAAGGAGTACACGTCCGAGAGGTACCCGCCGACCGACGGGCCGACGGCCATCCCGCCGAACAGCGAGATGTAAAAGAGGTTCATGTACGCTCCCTCCTCGCCCTCGGGCGTGATGTCGCCCACGTACGACTGGGCGATCGGCGTCACCATCACCGACGCCAGCCCCTGGCCGAAGCGGACGGCCGTCAGCAGCCACGGCGTGTCCGCCAGCACGTACGCCGCCGAGAGGACGACGTACAGCCCCAGGCCCACCAACAGCATGCGCTTGCGCCCGTACTGGTCGGACAGTCGACCCGTAATCGGCGCGAACACCCCACGCGCGACCGCGAACCCGGCGAAGATGATCCCGAGCATGACGCCCGAGGCGCCCAGGCTCTGGGCGTACAGCGGCATGATCGGCTCGACGATGCCGAACCCGAGCATCGCCGCGCCGGTCGCGACGAACAGTCCGGCGAACGCCGCGCGAGTGTTCGACCCGGCCGAGTCGGCCGCATCGCTCGCATCGGCCGCGCCGCTCACGCCCGCAGCCTCCCGTCGCCGGTCCGCAGCGCCGCGGTCCCCGCTGCCATCGGTTCACGGGAGCTTACTAACCAGCCAGTCAAAAGACTTCGGAACCGGGGACAGGGCGGGGCAACCGGAGAGCGCTTCCGGGACTGGCCGTTTCAAGCGGACGCGACGCGAACGGTCGGTATGGAACTCGCTTCCGGCGTGCACTCGCTTTCGATCGACGTGTCGATCGCGGACCGCTCGATGACGCTGCACCCGGCCGCCGTCGAGACGCCACGCGGAGTGCTGCTGCTCGACGTCGGCATGCCCGAGGGCGCCGACGACCTGGCCGACGCGCTCGCCGACGAGGGCCTGGAGCTGGCCGACGTCTGGGCCGTCGCGATCACGCACCAGGACGTCGACCACGCGGGCTGTCTCGCGGCGGTCGCAGAGCGCACGGACGCGGTCGTGTTCGCGCACGAGGCCGACGCGCCCTTCCTCGAGGGCGACCGCGAGCTGCTGAAATCGACCGAGGAGCGGCCCATGAGCTACGACCCCGTCACCGTCGACGTCCGCCTGGTCGGCGGCGAGACGTTCGCGACCGACGGGGGCCCGCTGCGCGCGATCCACACGCCCGGGCACACCCCCGGCCACACCTCCTACTACCTGCCCGAGGAGCACCTGCTGCTCACGGCCGACGCGATGAACGTCGTCGAGGGCGAACTGGTCGGTCCGCGCGAGGGCGCCACGCCCGACACGGACACCGCCTGGGAGAGCGTCGAGGCGTTCGCCGACCTGAACGTCGAGCACGCGCTCTGTTTCCACGGCGGCTACGTCGAGGCCGGCGACGAGCGGATCGACGAACTGCTGGCCGAGCGGTAGGCACCGAACGGAGGCGAGCCCCCACGACGCAGTCCCGGGCGAGCAGCGACGAGCGTATCGCGCTATACGATATACGAGCTCCGCGGCCGTCGCGCGACCGATCCGTGGACCTCAGAGGTCGTAGCCCCACTCCCGGAGGATCTCCTCGGCGTCGCCGAGGTGGGCCATGCCGGCGCGGTAGATCGCCTCCCGGGCGTCCGTCCGCGAGAGGTCGACGTCCAGGCGGTTCTCGAGTTCGCGCTCCGCCTCGACGGCAGCGTCGTGGGTCTCCTGCTGGACGAACAGCTGGTGGACCTCCGGACGCTCGTCTTTGACCCGCTCGCGACGCAGTACGTACGGGAGTTCCTCCCGGGAGAACGCCTCGTCGCCGTCGTCGCCACCAGTTCCTCCGTGGGAACTTTTCGGATCGGTCCCGGCGTCACCCGACTCGGTCCCGCTCGCCCCGGCCGGCTCGTCCGCGTCGTCGGTGGCGGTCTCGGCGTCGGTCCCGCCGGTCATCGCGACGTCGTCGACCCGGTCGGCGACCTCGGCGCCTGCGTCGGTCTCCCCGCCGTCGTCGGCGTCGTCGGTCTCCCCGCCGTCGTCGGCGAACGGATCGGAGGCGCCGGACTTCACGCCACGACCTCCCGTTCCTCCTCGCGGAGGTCCGCGGCGGTGAGCTCGACGTCGAACTGCGCGGAGATGAACCGCGCGAGTTCGTCGAAGGCGGCGAGCGTCTCGCGGTCGCGCGCGGGGCGGTCGTTCTCCGCGACGAACTCGAACGCGGTGGTCTGGGCGTCCCACGCGCCGTTGAGCATGGCCTCGCGCACCGGGATCTGGACCGGTGCGACCGGGTAGGACACCTCGGCGAGGGCGTCCTCGTACTTCTCGCGCACGCGCGTGCGTCGGACCTTGTTCGGGACGACGCCAACGACGCCGACCTCGGTGTCGACCTCGGCTTCGAGGTTCGAGACGGTGTCTTCGAGCCCGCGCAGGGACTGCTCGCCCTTCGGCGAAAGCTCCAGGGGAATGACGACGTTCGCGGTCGCCGAAACGGCGTTGTAGACGTGCTGGCCGCCGGTCGCGGGCGGATCGATCACGAGGACGTCGTAGGTGTCGGGGACGCCGGCGTCGCTGATGACCCGCCGGAGCTGCAACTCCTTGACGAACCGGCCGCCCATGTCCTGTTCCATCTCCTGGGCGCGCTGGAGGTTCGTCTCCAGGCTGTCGAGCATGTTGTGGCTCGGGACGACGTCGATCCCGTGGGCCGCCGTGTGGATCAGATCGGCGAAGTCACCCTTGGGTCGGTCGATCAGGTGGCGGACGAGGTTGTCGACGTCCGGGTCGGCCCGCTGGCCGTCGACGCCGAGGTGGTGGCTCGCGCCGCCGTTTTGCGGGTCGAGGTCGATCAGGAGCGTCCGCTGGCCGTGACGCGCGTGCGCAGCGGCCAGGTTCACGGCCAGCGCCGTCTTCCCGACGCCGCCCGCCTCGCTCCACAGCGCGTACGAGATCATATACTACGAACAATGAGACAGACTGCTCATAAATATTCGTCAGACGTTCTGCTCAGAATTACTGCACAGTATTATTGACCAACACTACTGACCAGTATTATTGATCAATAATACTGCGCAGTTAGCCTGACCAATAATATTGGCCAGTATTATTGAGCAGCAGTACTGCAGAAGATTACTGGCCAGTATTGCTGGCCAGTACGTCTGTACAACAGTACTGCAGAGAGATACTGGCCAGTGCTACTGGGTGGTGCTGCTGGCAAGGACGACCGACCAATCGCACTGGACAGTCGTACTAGACAGTAGTACTGGACAGTAATACTGGACAATACTACTGCGCAGTGATACTGACGAGGCGACCGGAGCACACGTCTGATCAGGTGAAGGGGAGGTCACCCCGCGTGTGCGGGGAGGGACTTGTCGAAGATCGCGGCGAGTTCGTCCTGGACGAGCTCGCGCATGGCCGCGGCGCGGGCCTCGCGGCGGGTGCGCTCGTCGAGGTAGTTGCGCTCGGAGACGGCGGCGTCGCGCGAGCCCTGCGAGGCGGCGACGGCGGCCGTCCCGGCCTCGATGTCCGGTCGCTGCTGGCGATAGAGCCGATACCAGGTCCGTCGGCCCATCTTTGGCTTGGGCGGCCCGCCGTCGACGGTGACGCCGGCTCGCTCGCCGAGGTCGCGGAGCCGCCGTCTGGCGGTCTGCGTCGAGATCGGAGCCCCCTCGCGGGCGGGCGACGGCAGGAGGTAGCCGGACCAGTCCGTTCGGTCCCGGAGACGGTCGATTCGGGCGCGGAGCGCGTCGACCCCGACCAGTAGCTCCACCGTATTGCGGGTGCGTCGGGCGTTCTTTCGCTCGCCGACCGCGAACTCGACGTAGGGGATGCCCCCCTCGCCGTCGGGTGGTTCGAGGACCAGCTGGTCGACGTGCAGCTCGCAGGCCTCGACGGGGCGCAGACCCCAGCCGGCGAGCGCGAGCAAGAGGAACCGCTCGTCGGCGTCGCCGGCAGCGAGCAACGCCTCCAGATCCGCAGGCGAGAGTGCCGGATGGTCGTACAACGGTTCCTCGTCCCAGCCGAAGCGCGTCAGGAGGTTCGTCGCCGGATGGTAGACCGCTCGTCCGGTCTCCTGGAGGAACGTGTACCAGTTCCCCACCGCAGAGACGTACTTACGCTTCGAGCCCAGCGTCCCGAGTTCGTCGTCGAGCACCCTGAAAACAGCCTTCGCGCGCTGGATCTCGTCGGGCTTGGCGTCCTGATCCAGCAGCGGCGAGAGCAGGTCGCCCGTGCCGTGGACGTCGCGATAGGTCGAGACGTAGGTGTTGAGGCGCGAGCGGCGGGAACTGACGGTCGATTCCGCGCGCCCGCGGTCGCGTTCGAGCTCCTCGACGTACTCCTCGAGGACGGTCACCGTGGGCTCGTGGTCGATGCCCCACGAGAATCCACCGCCGGCGTCGGTTTCGACCGGAATCCCGACTTCGTCGTAGAATTCCCCGGGGGAGCACTCGAAGTCGCGGCGCAAGCGCTCGACGAACCCCGAGTAATTGGCCTTGAGCCACCGATACGGTGGGGTCTCGCGGTCGGGATCGACGTCCAGGTCGGGGTCGGCGCGGATCGCCGGGGCGATCTCCTCGTCGTAGAACGCGGCGAACTCCGCGAGCGAGTCGTAGTGGGCGTACCTTGGCATGAGTGGGGAAGGACGCACGCGCCGCCGGGGACGGTTCGAAGCGCGCCGAATTCCGTTGGTACACGATACGTGTCGTACTTGTTAGTATTTGTGGTGCGTCGTTGTCCAAGGTAGACAACGACACAACACGCGAGATCGGCGATAATATGCGCATCGGGAATAAACTGCATGGCGCTATACGCAAATTCGGGGGTGGAGTTCACGTTTTCGGGATCTCAAATTCTACCAACCACTAGACTGCTGACAATACCAT
>JBDGSW010000044.1:23389-31777 GCA_042217345.1 Haloarculaceae archaeon | reverse complement strand
CGTCGACCACGTCGTCGTACTCGACGGCCGTCTCGGGGTCGACCGGCGCGTCGATACTGTGCATCACCACCACGGGCACGTCCCGCTCGGCCGCGAGTAGGCGCATCTCCGGATCGGCGAGCCCGGAGACGTCGTTCAGCACGTCTGCGCCCGCGTCGAGCGCGGCCGCGCCCGTCTCCGCGCGGCGCGTGTCGACAGAGATCAGCGCGTCGGGGTCGGCGATCCGCTCGATCACGGGGACGACGCGATCGATCTCGGTCTCGACCGGGACGGGCTCGGCGCCCGGCCGGGTGGACTCCCCGCCGACGTCGATGATGTCGACGCCCGCGTCGATCATCTCCTCGGCCCGGGCGACTGCAGCATCGACCGCGTCGAACTCCCCGCCGTCGTGGAAGCTGTCGGGCGTGACGTTCAGGATGCCCATGACGGCCGTCCGGTCCTCCCAGGGGTAGCCCCGGTCGGGCGCGGAGTCGGTGAATCCGAGCGCTTCTCGCAGGTCGTCGGCGAACGGCGACAGACCGTACGGCTGGCCGTCGAGCTTCTCGACCAGCCGACTGAACTGCGCCACGGTCCCCATCAGCGCGACGTCGATCAGCTCCTGGTCCTGGTCGACCAGCCCGGAGACGGCGCACTCCCCGCCCAGCGAGAGCAGCTCCTCTTTGAGGTAGCGGGCCTGGCGGGGCTGGACGCGCGTGCGGAGCACGCGGTGGACGGCCTTCCCGCGCATGCGCCAGACGCCGGCGTCGGTGACGTGGGCGGCCGCGAGCGCCTCCTCGGCGTCAGCCACCGAGTCGGCGCGCGTGGGGATCTCGACGCGCGTCCAGGCGGTCCGGGCCTCGGCCACGCAGTACAGCGAGCCGGTGACCAGCAGGGCGTCGGCCGGGCCGACCGCTTCGCGGGCCTGCGCGAACGCGCCAGCGACGTCGCTGCGCGTCTCGACGGTGGCGTCGGGGTACTCGGCCGCGAACGCGGCCGCGAGGACGTCGTCGGCCTCGGCGCGGTCGAGGTCGGGCTCGCAGGCGATCACGGAATCGGGGTCTGGCAGCGCCGCGGCCATCCCGCGGTGGTCCTTGTCGCTCATCGCCCCGACGACGACGTGCAGGTCGGCGTAGTCGAACGTCGACAGCGTCTCGGCGACCGCCTCACAGCCCCCGGGGTTGTGCGCGCCGTCGAGCACGACCAGCGGCTCGCGGCCCATCACCTCGAAGCGGCCCGGCCAGTAGGCCGACCGCAGCCCCCGAGCGATGTCGTCGGTCGAGGCGTCTGCGACCTGCCGGGCCAGTGCCGCCGCGATGCTCGCGTTGCGCGCCTGGTGTTCGCCAAGGAGGGGCAGGCGCGTCTCGACGGCCCAGTCGGTTCCCTCGAGGGAGACGGCCGCCTCGACGCCGTCGCGGCCGCCGTAGGCGACCCGGACGTCGCAGCCCTCGCCGCCGACTGTCAGGACGTCGCCGGCGACGTCGGTCGCGGCCGCCAGCGCGTCGCCGGTGGCGCCGGTGACCAGCGGGACGTCGGCCGGCGCGACGTGGGCCTTATCGCGGGCGATCTCGGCGACGGTGTCGCCCAGGAGGTCGGTGTGTTCGAGGGTGACGGTCGTGAGCGCGCTGGCGACGGGGTCGACGACGCTGGTGGCGTCGTGACGGCCGCCGATGCCGACCTCCAGGACGGCGACGTCGACGTCGGCGCGGTCGAACGCCCACAGCGCCAGGGCGGTCAGCGTCTCGAAGAAGGTGGGCGCGGCGCCCGCGGCGGCGCTGTCGGTGACGTACGGGCGGGCGGTCTCGACGAACTCGACGAGGGCGCGCTCGGTGAGCTTGCGGCCGTTGATCCGCACGCGCTCGCGGACGTCCTCGAGGTGCGGCGAGGTGTACAGCCCCACGTCCAGGCCCGCCTCTCGGAGGACGCGCGCGGTCATCCGGGCGGTGCTGCCCTTGCCGTTCGAGCCGGCGATCTGGACGCTGCGGTACCCCTCCTGGGGGTCGTCGAGAAAAGCCAGAAAGTCCCGCGTCGCGTCGGTGCCCGGCCGCGGCGGGTACCGGCGCAGATCGAAGAGGAAGTTCGCGGCGTCGTGGAACTCCATACGCCGACAAGCCGTGGGGCGCGCTTTAGGGTGTCGGACTCGCGAGCGCCGTCACTCGGGCGCGACCTCGGAGATGATTCGCGATTCGATCTTCCGGAGGTGCTCGCCGACGGTGCTGGTCGAGCAGTCCAGGTCGGCGGCGATGTCCTCGTTGGTGGCCCGGCGGGGGATCTCGTAGTAGCCCTTCTCGATGGCGACCTCCAGGACCTCCTGCTGGCGCTCGGTGAGGATCGAGCCGACGTCGATCAGATCGACCGTGCTCGCCTCGCTGTCGTCGAGCTTGATCTCGACGTTCTCCGGGCGCATCATGGCGGCCTCGCGGATGTCGCTGACGTTGCCCGCGACGCTCATGTGGAGCCCGCCGTCATCGTCGATCTCCAGGGGCGGGTTGATGATGAGGTCGTACTCCTCGATCAGGTGGATCAGCGCCGTCACCATCACGTCCCGGTCGAAGTGGACGTGCGCGCGCAGCCCGTCGTCCTCGACCTCGAAGACGTCGTAGGAGAGCGCGCTCGGTTCGTCCTCGAGGATCGCCTCCAGCTCCGCGACGTCGCCCCCCGAGATGTGATACAGCAGGACGCTCGTCCCGTCGGACATCAGGTCGAAGTACAGCGCCGCCTCGCGGGTCAGCGTCGGGTGCTCGATGATGGCCGCGTCGAGCGGGTTGTACGTCCCGTCCTCGGTCCGCAGGACGGTCGTGAACTCCTGCATGGCCGGACTTCTCGCCAGAGGAACAAAAACCGTTCGACGGCGATCGCCGGTCGGGGCTGGACTCGTCCCCGGCCGGCCTCACTCGACCAGTTCCGCGAGGACGCAGGCCTCGATCTTCCGGAGGTGCTCGCCGACGGTGCCCGCCGAACACCCCAGGGCGGCCGCCAGGTCCTCGTGGGTGGCCCGGCGGGGGATCTCGTAGTACCCCCGGTCGACGGCGGTCCGCAGGACCTCGCGCTGGCGGTCGGTGAGCAGTTCGAGCAGGCCGGCCCGGTCGGGATCGTACTCGCCGATCAGTTCGAGGTGGGCCTGGACCCCCTCGGGGAGGTCCTTGGCCGCGCGGCGCACCAGCTCCTGGGGCCCCGCGGCCGTCAGCCGGAGGCTGCCGTCCGACGTGAACTCCATCGGCGGCTCGATCACCAGACGGTGGCGGTCGACGATTGCCAGCAACTCGGCGGCCGGCTCGTCCGGCTCGAAGTGGACGTAGGCGTAAAACCCCGCGTCCTCGCTGTCGAAGAGGTCGTAGCTGAGCACGGAGTCGGTGTCGTCGTACAGCGTCGCCAGCGCCTCGCGGTCGCCCTGCAGCCGCACCAGGGCGACGCCGGTGCCGTCGGTCCGCAGGTTCAGGTCGACGATCGCAACCCGCTCGACCCCCGACAGCTCCGACGTCAGCACGTCGGCCCGGTAGAATCCGCCGTCTTCGGGCGTGAGGCGGATCTGGAAGTACCGCATCTCCAGAGGGATTCGAACCCAGGCACATAGTCGTTGCGCCTCCCGGTCGGTTACGACCCGGCCGACGGCTTAAAAAAGATCCCCATATCTTGGGAGGTATTTATATCCGCATCGGTGCCGTTGATAATGACAGGCATGGCTGCCAACAAAGGTGACTTGGAGATCAAGACGGGGAGGATCGACAGCGACAGCATCTACTACGAGCTCTACCAGAAGTCCGTCGAGCTGGGGACGTGGAACGCCGAGAAGCTCGTCGAGAAGGTGGGGTTCGAGGAGGACCGAGAGACGTGGAACTCTCTCGAGGAGGACGAGAAAGAGGTGTGGGCGCGGGTGATCTCGTACTTCCTCGACGGTGAGCACGCCGTCGCCCAGGACGCCCGCCGCATCATGAAGGAGGTGTCCTCGCCGTACTTCGACCGGTCGGTCGAAAAGGAGATGTTCGCCTCCGCGCTGGCGCTCGAGGAAGCCAAGCACACGCAGTTTTTCGACATCTACATCACGAACGTGATGAGCGATAAGTTCCCGCAGTACGAGTTGGACTCCCGGCGCGGGGGGATCAAGATCCCGCGGACGGAGGCCTGCGGGGCCGGCGAGATGTTCGAGCGCCAGGGGACGCTCATGGCACAGGCGGCCGACGGTGGGGACCCCGTCGACATCGCGCGCGCCGCGACGAACTACCACATCGGCGTCGAGGGCGTGCTCGCCCGCGGGGGGTACTTCGCGAAGAACCGCATGATGCAGAAGGCGCCGCTGCCGCTGCTCAACAAGGGCTTCCAGTTCATCAGCACCGACGAGGGCCGCCACATCACCTTCGGGCTGGAGCTGCTCAGCGAGCTCCTCGAGAAAGAGCGCGAGGGCATCCCGGAGTACCAGGGCGTCGCCAACGCCATCTGGGAGCAGTCCCTCGAGGACGTCGAGTACATCTTCGACACGGGCTACTTCATCAGCGAGGCGGTCGGCGATCCGCTGGACGTCGACATCAACGAGCTGATCAACCGCGGCGCGCGCCTGGCCGGCGACATGCTGTTCGACACGCTGGATCTGGAGGTCGGCCAGCCCAAGGACTACATGCGGGCTGCCTCCAATGCCATGGAGGACGCTCAGAGCCAGGACTACGGCGAAGTGATCTCGAAGTACGACCACATCTACTCGCAGAAGCTGGCGGGTGACTGACCATGACGAAGCTCAAAGACATCGAGGGCGCCGACTTCACCGCCTCGGACGAGGAGGTCGAACAGGCCGTCGAGGAGGCCGCCGAGGACCTGGGCATGGACCCCGCGGCGGTCTCCGAGGAGGTCGCGTACATCCTCGACTCCGGCACGGGCCGGGCGAACAACGAGGGCGTCGCCGGCGGCGCGGCCGCCATGAACAAGGACACCGCGGACGACCCGCGGCTGGAAGCGCTGGAAGTGTTCAAACTGCGCCAGGAAATATGAGTGGCTCACCCGAACTGACCGACGACGACCGCACCGACACCGAGTCCGCGGCGGGCGAGGAGACCTACCAGATCGAACTGCACCACCGCGGCGAGACCTACTCGATCGAGGTCGGCGCCGAGGAGTACGTCCTCGACGCCGCCGAGGAGGCCGGCCTGGACATGCCCTACTCGTGTCGCATGGGCCAGTGTACCTCCTGCGTCGGGAAGCTCACCGAGGGCGAACTCGACCAGAGCGAGGGCGCCGCCCTCGATCCCATGCAGGAAGACGACGGCTACGCACTGCTGTGCGTCTCCTACCCCGAGTCCGACTGCACCATCGAGACCGAGGCCCAGAACGACCTGTTCGGCATGGACATCTGAGCGGGCGTCGCCGTTTCTTCCTGCGCGTTCGTCGATCCGTCGGGCCGCCGCCGGGCGATTCGCCCGTGTTAAAAACTACCTCACATCGACGGGGGAACCCCTACCCGGAGTGCGGGAGACGTTGACACTGTCCCGTTGGACGGCGAGCCGGCGGTGCGGGGGTGACCGGAGACCGCGAGACTCGCCGAACGAACGTGATTTCAATGAGCACGCAACAGGAGCAATACGAGTTCGCGGAGTACTGGCCGACGACCGCCTGGCTGGAGCGCTACCGGGTGGCGCTCGACGAGGACGAGGAACTGACCGAGACGGGCGCGGGCTGGGGCGTCGGCTGGAACGGCGACTTCGTCTTCGAGATCACCGGCCTCCCGATCGACGAGATGACGATCAGGGACATGCCCGAGGAGGTGTGGTCCAGCCTCGAGCAGGGCATCAGCCAGCTCCCCGACGAGACCCTCGAGACGGTCGTCGAGAACGCCCCCGAGGACGTCCGCGAGGGCATCGAGGCCCGCGAGGGGACCCTCCAGGAGCGCGCCGTCGCCGAGTTGCTGGAGACGACCATCGCCGAGTCCCCCGATAAGGTCTGGGAGGGGCTGCGCAACATCATGCCCGACGTGATGAACGACCTGCTCGACGAACTCGAGGACAACGTCACCGACGACGGCACCGTCTACGCGTTCATCGGGCTGAAAGACGGCGGCTGCGACGAGGTCGACACCCTCGGGAGCCTCGACGAGCGCGACAAGGGCTTCGTCATCACCGGCGAGTACGACCAGTGGGTCAGGCTCGTCACCGACGAGATGGACGTCGTCGAGGCGATCATGTCGGGGAAGATGGAACTGGACGGCGACATGCAGAAGATGCTGCAGTACTCGGACGCGGCGCTGACGATGACCGACGTCGCCAGCCAGCTGGACAAGCGGTTCCTCTTCTGAACTGTCCGCCGCGTTTCACGCACGTTCGTCCCGCCGCCGTCCGCGAGACGCCTTTATACCGCCGTTACCCACGTGTAAGGATGCCTACCGTATATAAACCCACCTCACATCCGACGGGGTACCGTGAGGGGGGTGTGGGCACAAGTGACCTGTAGCCATCGGCCGCCCCCAGGGAGGCCGGTGGGGATTGGGTGACAACATGTCCGAGGACATCATCGCACGCATCGAGGAATCGCTCGAGAAGGACGAAGACCAGCTGAAGGCGGACCTGCCGGACCTGCTCGACGAGATCGAGGGCCAGGAGCGCGAGCTCGTCGCCGACAACCCCGACGTGTTCGCCGAGGTCATCGGGCGCATGTCCGAGATCGACATCGCGTCGTTCTACGAGGACGAGCCCGAGGCCGCCGACCAGTTCCAGAACCTGCTGTGGACTGGTGTCAACATCCTCGTCGAGAACAACGAGGAGATCCGCGACCAGATCACGACGAGCATCACCGCCAACTTCGAGGCCAACGACTGCCCGATGGCGGGCCACATCGTCGTCGACGCCGACGAGAAGACCGTCCGCGGGGGCCCCGGCCTCGTCGACGACGCCGACCTCACGCTGTCGGGCTCGGCCGACACGCTGACCGGCCTCATCACGGGCGGCATCGACCCCGTGCAGGGCTTCATGCAGCAGCAGTACGAGCTCGACGGCTCCGTCCAGAAGGGGACCCAGCTCGCCTCGGTCATGGGCGAGATAACGGACAACGTCCCCAGCTAACGCCGCGTCATCGCTCCACTTTCGCCGTTTTCTCCCGACGCCGTCGCCCGTCAGCGACGCGACTACGCCTCGACGGCGTCCCCGACGTCGCCGCGCAGCCAGTCGATCAACAGCCGAATCCCGACGAGCGCGCTCATGCCCACCAGTGGCGCGACCTTCGGGTACTCCCGCACGGCCGCCGTCTGCGAGAGGACGTCGCCCGCTGCGGAGCCGGCCACCGTCGCGTCGTCGGTCTCGATCGTCGTCTCGCCCTCGGTCTCGACCGCCGCGGTCCCCGCGGCCGTCCGCACCGTGACGTCCTCGGCCTCGATCGTGGCCGACGGTGTCGAGATCGTCCGCTCGTCCTCCTGGCCGCCCTGTTCGTCGTCTTTCTGTTTCCCGCTCGCGCGGCGGTCCAGGAGGTAGCGCCCGACGGCGCCGACCGTCGCCAGCCCGAGGCCGCCGAGGGTCGCGTACGTGAACACCTTCGAGAGCGTGCCCCCGCCGGACCCCTTCCCGGCGTCCTCGTGGTCCTCGTGGACGGGCACTTCGGTCGGCGTCTCGGACTCGGACCCGCCCGACAGACCGGGGACCTTCGATCGGATCGACTTCGGGATCCACCCCGTGAGTTTCGAGGCCATGTCACCGGGTACGCCGGGGACGGGGAAATCTCTTGGCTCCTCGGCCACCGACGGGCCGGCGTCCGACAGGCGACTCGCAGTGACCCGACAACCGACCTGGCTTCCGGACAGCAGACCCGCCGGCCGTCGCGGCGCAGGACGCGGCCGGCGTCCGGAACTGAACGTGACGATCCCGGGGGACGATCGGGGCGCTCTCTGGCGGCGGATATAAATCCACCTCGCATGTGATGAGGTAGGCCTTCGACGGTCGGCCGCTAGCCAACGTGCAACGTGGTTCCGGCGCCGCAGGCGTCGGCGGCCATGGGGTGACAGAGATGGAATTCGACCAAGTGCACGAGATGTTCCGGGACTCCCTCAGGGACTACCTGGAAAACGAGATCGAACCGGACGTCGACGAACTGGACAAGGAAGCGATGACCAAGGAGGAGGCCCTCGGCTACCTCCGTGACCTGCGCGAGCTGGGCATCGGATTCGGCCCCGACACCGCCCAGGATTACTTCGGCGACCTCCGATTCTACGTCATCGGCTCCGAGGAGATCAGCCGGGTCTGGCCCAGCCTGAACGTCACGCTGAACATGTCGTTCCCGGCGCTGTTCGCCAACTGGGCGTCCGACCAGACGGTCGACGCGCTGGGCGACCGCCTGGAGAAAGGCGAGGCCATCGGCGCGCTCGGCGTGACCGAGCCCGGCTCTGGCAGCCACTCCAGCAAGCCCAACACCGTCGCCCGCAAGGACGGCGACGAGTACGTCATC
>JBDGSW010000044.1:0-23351 GCA_042217345.1 Haloarculaceae archaeon | reverse complement strand
GAACTCGCCGTTCGACACCCGCAAGCTCGACAAGCTCGGCTGGAAGGGCTCGCCCACGGGCCAGATGTTCTTCGACGACGTGCGCGTGCCCGCCGACAACAAGCTCTCCAACGCGATCCGCAACCTGATCCTCGAGCACGGCGACCTCGCGCAGGCGCTGCCGTTCCCCGACGAGATGGTCGACCTGTTCCTCCAGCAGAAGCCGCTGAACACCATCTTCTCGTTCATGCGCACCGGCATGGCCTCGATGGCCGTCGGCATCCAGCAGGCCGCCTACGAGGATTCGCTGGAGTACGCCAAGGATCGCGAGACCTTCGGCCAGCCCATCGCCCAGCACCAGCTCATCCAGGAGAAGCTGTACGACATGAAGGCCAACGTCGAGACCTCGCGGCTGCTGACCCACCGCGCGGTCGACCTGCTGTCGGACGCCAACACCGAATCGCGGATGATGTCCTCGCTGGCGAAGGGCTACGCCTGTGACGCCTCCGTGAAGGTGGCCCGCGACGCCGTCGAGCTGCACGGCGCCAACGGCCTCTCGACGGACTACCCGCTCGAGCGGTACTACCGTGACGCCCAGACCATGACCATCCCCGACGGGACCGAGGAGATCCAGAAGCTCATCGTCGGCTACGAGCTGACGGACATGCCCGCCTACTGATCGGGCACCGCAATTTTTCGACGCTCCACGCCGCGACGCCGAGGGAAGGCGGGAGGTAAACGCTGATACGACGAGCACCGGCCGAGCCGAGCGCGTCGCCTGCGCGCCGGGCGGCAAAAAGCCGGCTGCGACCCGCTCAGTCGTGGCGGAACGCTCGCGAACCGGTGAACACCATCGCCATGTCGTGTTCGTTCGCCGCCTCGATGACGTCGTCGTCGTTGACCGACCCGCCGGGCTGGATGACCGCCTCGATTCCGGCCTCGGCGGCGGCCTCGATGCCGTCGGGGAACGGGAAGAAGGCGTCCGACGCCATGACGGCGCCCGCGGCGGTCTTGCCTTCGGCGTCCTTCTCGGCTTTCATCTTCGCGATCTCGACGGCGTCGACGCGCGAGACCTGCCCGGCGCCGACCCCGACCGTCTCGGTGCCGTTCGCGAACAGGATGGCGTTGGACTTGACGTGCTTGATCGTCTGCCAGGCGAACAGCATGGACTCGAGCTGCTCGTCGGTCGGCTCGCGCTCGGTGACGACCTCCAGGTCGTCGGCCGTCGGCGCCTGGTCGTCCCGTTCCTGGACGAGCGTGCCGCCGACGAGGTCCTTCTCGGTGAGGGGCTCCGTCGGCTCGTAGTCGTCCGCGACCTCGAGCACGCGCAGGTTCTCCTTCTCGAACAGCGTCTCGAGGGCGTCGTCGGTGTAGCCCGGCGCGACGACGACCTCCTTGAACGAGTCGATGATCTGGGCCGCAGTGGCCGCGTCGCACTCGCGGTTGAGCGCGACGATGCCGCCGAAGGCGCTCTTGGGATCGGTGGCCAGCGCCTTCTCGTAGGCGTCGGCCAGCGTCTCGGCCGTGGCGCAGCCCGCGGGGTTGGTGTGTTTGATCACCGCGGCCGCCGGGCGGTCGAACTCTTTGATCAGGTTGAGGGCGCCGTCGGCGTCGTTGTAGTTGTTGTACGACAGGGCCTTGGCGCCCTCGTTGAGCTGGGCGGCGTGGACGACGCTGGCCTCCTCGCAGGTGACGTCGGCGTACAGCGCGGCGTCCTGGTGGGGGTTCTCCCCGTAGCGCAGGTCGGCGTGGCGGTCCTCGCTGGACAGGCGCCGGGCCGGGAACTCCCCGCCGGTGTCGCCCGCGACGCGGACCTCGTGGGCGTCGAGGTCGACCTCGACGCGACCCTCCGCGAACCACTTGACTGCGCGGGGGTACGCCTTCATCTCGCCCTGGTAGAGGACGCGCTCTTTGAGGTCGTCGGCGTCGTCGCCCTCGTAGACCGGGATCGGCTCCTGGGTGACGACGGGGCCGCCGTCGATCTCCTCGTCGAGCAGCGACCCGTCCTCGGCGACGGCGTTGGTGACGACGTGGACGGTGCAGCCGACGACGTCGACGCCGTACTCGAGGGCGTCGCCCCAGGCGTCCGTGCCCGGGAACGCCGGCAGCAGCGACGGGTGGACGTTCAGCGTGGTCGGCATCGGCTCGAGGAACGCCTCCGAGAGCACGCGCATGTACCCGTCGAGGCAGACGAGGTCGACGTCGTACCCCTCGAGGGCGTCGACGACGCGGCGCTCGTGATCCCGGCGGGACTCGTCGGCGGCGCGCTCGACGGTCTCGGTCGGGATCGCGCGCTTCTCGGCTTCCTCCAGGACCGGCGCGTCCGCGTCGTTGGTGAGAACGACGGACAGCTGGGCGCCCCCCGGCGCCAGGTCGTGCAGGTTCAACAGGTTGCGACCGCGGTTGCTGGCCATGCCCGCTACCTTCATGTTCGGAGGGGCACGGCCCGCGAGCAAATGGGTTGCGAATCCGCGAGCGCGGGCTCGCCGCGGCGGCCGCCCGCGGATATTAACACTGTTCGTCTCCAACGCCAGCGACCTTACGATGGCCGCCGCTCCCCCAGTTTTATGAACGATGTAATACTACGTCAGCGAGTGTCATCCCAGCGCTCGTTCGACGATCGGCCGCCGGCCGGCCCGAGGGGCGAACGGTTCCGGGCCGCCGGCCCCGTCCCGGGGACCGAGGCGAACAGGACGGACAGCGACCGGCAGCGCAACGCACCGCGGGAGGGCGGGCGATGACCGATCGGTCGGACCTGGCGATCGAGGACCTGATCGAGCGAGTCCGGGCGGCTCACCAGCGCGTCCGCGACGAGGGCCGGCCCGAGGCCGTCCAGCGCCAGCACGAGGCCGGCAAGCTGACGGCGCGCGAGCGGATCGCGCACCTCTGTGACGACGGGACGTTCGACGAACTCGGCCAGCTGGCCGCGCCGGCACCGACGACGCCCGAGACCGAAGACTGGGAGCGTGAAGACGCCCCCGCCGACGGCGTCATCACCGGCGTCGGCGACGTCGACGGCCGACCAGTGGCCGTGATCGCGACGGACTTCACCGTCAAGGGCGGCTCGATCGGCCACACCGGCGGCCGCAAGATGGACCGCGTCTCGGACCTCGCGCTGGAGCGGGGCTTCCCGCTCGTGATGCTCCACGACGGCGGCGGACACCGCATCCAGGAGGGGCTGGACGCCCGTCCGTTCGCCCGCGGTGACAACGGCTTCGCCGCCAAGCAACAGACCATGTCGGGCTGGGTGCCCCAGGTCTCGGCGATGATGGGACCCGGCTTCGCGGCCGCGACGAACTTCGCCGCCCTCTCGGACTTCGTCCCGATGGTCGAGGGGACGGCGACCATGGGCGTCGCGGGCCCCTCGCTCGTCGAGGCGGCGCTCGGACTCGATCTCTCGAAGGAGGAACTCGGCACCGCGCACTTCCAGACGGCCGAGACGGGCATGGCGGACGTGGCCTGCGACGACGACGAGGCCTGCCTGGACGCCGTCGCCCGGTTCCTCTCGTACCTCCCGCGCAACGCCAGCCGCGACCCGCCGACCCGCGACGACTGGGATCCGCCCGCCGAGGCGGCCGTCGACGCGCTCACCGACGTGATGCCCGCCGATCGGACCAAGGGCTACGACATCTACGCGGTGATCGAGGGACTGATCGATCGAGACTCGTTTTTCGAGATCAAGCCCGCCTACGCCCGCAACCTGGTCACCGGGTTCGCCGGGCTGGCGGGGCGTCCGATCGGCGTCGTCGCCAACAACCCCCGCAGCAAGGCGGGGACGATCGACACCGCGGCCTCGGACAAGGGCTCGCACTTCGCGAGCCTGTGTGACGCCTTCGGGCTCCCGATCGTGACGCTCGTGGACGTCCCGGGCATCCTCCCGGGGCCGGACTCCGAGCGCGAGGGCGTCGCGCGCCACGCCGCGAAGCTTCCCTTCGAGCTCAACCGCGCGACGGTCCCGATCTGCAACGTCGTCCTCCGGCGGGGCTACGGGTTCGGCTACGTCGCGATGGGCAGCGGTCGGGCGATCGACAGCGACCTGACGGTCGTCTGGCCGACCGCCGAGATCGCCGCCATGGGCATCGAGGGCGCCGTCGACATCGCGTATCGACGGGAGATCGAAGCGGCCGACGATCCCGCGGCCGCCCGACAGCGGCTGGTGACGGAGTTCACCGAGCGCACGAACGCCGTCCGGGCCGCCGAACACGTCGGTATCGACGCCGTCGTCGAACCCGCGGCCACCAGAGACCGGCTCGTCCGCGCCATGGACCGCGCGGACACCCACCCGGACGACTGGCCGCCGAAGAAACACAGCATCAACCCAATCTGATCGGCGCGGCCGCTCGCGACGACGCTGGGAAACGGGAGGGGGAGAGACGGGAGAGGAGAGACGGGAGGGGAGAGGGGGTGGGGTGGAAACGCTGTGGGGGAGTGGTCTCGCCCCGGCGCGGAGTTGCGACCGGACGCTTATCATTGTTTCCAAACTCGCCCCATCTGGTTACCATCGTAACAATACTCCTCGGTATTATCGCTCAGTGGACGGCCGCGGTCGCGGAGTGGGGGCCGACACCCGCGGCTGGTCGCCCGGCGCATGCAGGCAGGCGACTGTTCCGACGCGGGGACCTACGTCCGCCGTGTCACTGCTCTCCTCGAAGACGCTGCAGGGACTGAGCATCGTCTCGACGCTGGCGGACGCCGGCCTGGCGTTCGCGCGCGGGCGAACCATCCACGGCGCCGTCCTGCTCGGCGCGGCGGCGCTGTCGACGCGGGTGTCCGGCCTCGGGACGGCCGCGTCGGTGGGGCTGCGCGCCTACCGGCTGGTGCGCTGAGCGCGCGGGCCTTCGACACCCCTTTTAGCCGCCTCCACCCAGAGGCGGCCATGAGCACTCGCAGTTCGCTGTCGGCCGTCTCGCCGCTGGACGGGCGATACGCCAGGTACACCGAACCCCTGGTGCCCTACGCCAGCGAGTCGGCGCTGATCCGCGCCCGCGTGCGCGTCGAGGTGGAGTACCTGATCGCCCTGGCCGACCTGGACGCGACGCCGCTGTCGATCGACGCCGACCAGCGCGATCACCTGCGGACGCTGTACGAGGACTTCGACGCGGACGACGCAGCGGTCGTCAAGCAGCTCGAGACCGAGGGCTGGCGCGGCTACTCGGCCACCAACCACGACGTCAAGGCCGTCGAGTACTTCGTCCGCGAGCACCTGCCGGCGGGTCTGGACGCCGGCCAGTGGATCCACTTCGGGCTCACCAGCGAGGACGTCAACAACCTGGCCCACCGCCTGCTCGTCAAGCCGGCCGTCGAAGACGTCCTGGTGCCCGCGCTCCGGGACGTCCGCGACGAACTGGTCGAAGCGGCCCGGCGGTACCGCGACCTCCCGATGCTGGCGCGCACGCACGGCCAGCCGGCCACGCCGACGACCTACGGGAAGGAACTGGCCGTCTACGCCGCCCGGCTGGGGCGCGCGCTCGGCCGGATCGAAGACGCCGCCGACGGGCTGGCTGGCAAACTGGCCGGTGCCTCGGGCACGTACGCCGCCCACCAGGCGGCCTACCCCGACGTGGACTGGCGCGCGTTCTCGCGGTCGTTCGTCACCGACCTCGACCTGGAACACACCGCGCTCGCGACGCAGGTCAACCCCTGCGACGACCTGGCAGCGCTGTTCGACGCGCTGGCCGGGGCCAACAACGTCCTGCTCGACCTGGACCTGGACGTCTGGCTGTACGTCTCCGATCGATACCTCGGCCAGGAGGCCGTCGAGGGCGAGACCGGCTCCTCGACGATGCCGCACAAGGTCAACCCGATCGACTTCGAGAACAGCGAGGGCAACCTCTCGAAGGCCAATTCGGACCTGGCGTTTCTCGCCGACTACGTGACGACCTCGCGTCTGCAGCGCGATCTGTCGGATTCGACGGTCAAGCGCAACGTCGGCGCCGCCCTCTCACACTGCCTGATCGGCTACCGCAAGTGCGAGACGGGCCTGGGGAAGGTCGTCCCCAACGAGCAGGTGATGGCCGAGGAACTGGAGGCGACGCCGGAGGTCATCGGCGAGGCCGTCCAGACGATCCTCCGCCGGGAGGGTCACGACGACGCCTACGAGCGCGTCAAGGAACTCACCCGGGGGCGGCGCGTCACCCTCGAAGACTTCCGCGAGCTGTTCGCCGACCTGGACGTCTCCGCGGACGTCCGCGCGGAACTGGACGCACTGACGCCCGCGGGGTACGTCGGCCTCGGGAGCGCCCTCGTCGACGAGCTCGAGGAGCCCTAGGGACCGAGTACCAAACGCCTATACCGGTCGGACGCGATGAGTTGGAAAATGCGATACGTCGAGGGGTTGCTCACACCCGAGCGCGGCTGGTTCCACCCGATCGAACGGATGGTCCAGCAGGCGCCGGGCATCGAGAACGAGCGTATCCTGCAGATGGAGCTGCTCGACGACGGGACTGTCACCACGATGTACGAGCTCAGCGGCGACCGCGAGGTCATCGAGTACGCCGCCGACCAGATTCCCGAGCTCATCACCTACCAGATCTCGCCAATGCAGGACCGCATCATCACGTACGCCCACCTCGAGTCCAACGAGATGCTCACGGGCCTGCTGGAGATCCCCCACAAGTACCACATCGTCCCGGACTTCCCCATCGAGTTCGTCGGCAACGGCTCGCTCCGGCTGACCATCGTCGGCGCCGAGGACCAGATCCGCGAGGCCATGGAGGCCGTCCCCGAGGGCATCACCGTCGAGCTGCAGAAACTCGGCGATTACGCCCCCGAGAGCGAGCGCCTGCTCGACCGCCTGACCGACCGCCAGCGCGAAGTCGCCGCCATCGCCGTCGAGATGGGCTACTACGACACGCCCCGGCGGGTCACCTACGACGACATCGCCCAGGAGGTCGAGGTCGCGCCCGGCACCGTCGGCGAGATCCTCAGGAAGGTCGAATCGCGCCTGTTGAACGCCCTGTTCGACTAGTTCCGCTTGAAGCTCGTCGTCGAGCCGCGCCCGCTCGCCAGCGAGAACTCCTGCCAGTGGTTGATCGCCCAAAAGCCCAACCCGGTGCCGATCATGCCGGCCGCCAGGAAGTAAAACAGCAGCTGGGAGGCCACTACCTGGCTGGGGTCCCGGAGGACGGCCATCACGCCCTCGCCGCCCAGCGTCAGGACGATGAACGTCCCGACCGCCGCCCCGCCGGCGGTGACCATGATCGTGTGGCCGTCCTGGCCCTGCGTCTCGAACAGCACGATCGTCCCGACGAACGCCCCGGCCATCCCGAGGACGTACACCGGCAGTCTGTCTGCGATCCCCGGGGCCTGCCCCGAGAGCATCGCCACGAGCCCGACGAACGAGGCCGTCAGGACGAGCGTACATACCGCGACGAGCGCGCCCGCCCGTCCGAGCGATTCCGTGTCCAGTCTCCGCGCGCTGGCAGTCGCCATGCGGGAACGTGGTGGATCGGCGGACAAAAACGTTGTCGCGCCGTCTGACGGCCGTCTGACCGCCGCATGCCGCCGATTCGGCCGGCCGGTCCGCGGTCAGGACAAAAGCGACGAGACGGCCGTGGTCGCGATCTCGCCCGCGCGCTCGACGTCCGGGAGTCGGACGTACTCGCGCTCGCTGTGGGCGACCGCGCCCTCGTCGTCGGCGAGCTCGCCCGGTCCGAACACGACCGTCGGCGCGTCCGCGGCGAACAGCGACGCCTCCGTCGCCGCCCCGAACGGGCGCGTCGCTCCCGCGCCAGCGTCCACGAGCGCCCGCGCCACGTCGCTGTCCGACGGCGTCGCGAACGCCTCGAGGATGGGCGCCTCGCGCTCGGCCAGGGCGACCGAGAGGCCCATCGAGTCGGGCACCCAGCTTTCGAGGTGCGCCTGGAGCTGGTCGCGGAAGACCGCCGGGTCCTCCGGCGGGACGCTGCGCCGGTCGAAGGTGATCGTACACTCCGCGGGGATCTGGTTGGCGGCCTCGCCGCCGTCGATCAGCGTCGGCGTGAGCGTCGGCCGCCCCAGTTGCTCGTGTTCGGCCGGCCCCACGGTCTCGTCGTAGGACTCCATGGCCTGCAGTATCGGCGCCACGGCCCGGATGGCGTTGGCCCCGCTCGCTGGTTCGGCGGCGTGGGCGGCGCTGCCGCG
Source organism: Haloarculaceae archaeon (assembly GCA_042217345.1). GTDB lineage: Archaea > Halobacteriota > Halobacteria > Halobacteriales > Haloarculaceae > Halorientalis. The sequence goes on along the minus strand of JBDGSW010000044.1, from coordinate 15,251 downwards.
GATCGTCACTGTCCCCTCGAACTGCCCGCGCGCCGCCGTACAGACGTCCAATCCCGTCGGCTCGCCGACGACGTACGCGTCGGCCGACAGCCGCTCCGTCAGGTGGGCGGCCCCCGTCTGGGCGGTCTCCTCGTCGGGCGTCACGGCGAGGGTGAGCCGCCCCGAGCCCGCGTCGGCTCGCAGGAACGCCGCGACCAGTGCCGCCAGCGGCCCCTTCGCGTCACAGGCGCCCCGGCCGCGAACGACGTCGCCGTCGACTTCGCAGGGAACGTGGGGCGGCACGGTGTCGATGTGCGTGTTCAGGACGACGTGGGGCTCGTCGCCGGCTCCGCGCTCGGCGATGACGTTCCCCATATCGTCGACCCGGGCCTCGACGCCGGCGTCGGCCAGCGTCTCGACCAGCAGGTCGCGCATCTCGGCGACGGACTCGTGGCTGGGCGTCTCGACGGCGCGGCGGTGGAAGGTCTCGATGTCGTAGGCCATGACTGGGAGAACGGGTCGTTGGCGAGGGTTGCCGGGCGCGGGGCTTAACTCTCCCGTCCCGACGGTCGTCGACCGATTCCGCCGCGCCGCCGGCTCACTCGCGCTCCAGGCGCGTCACGTCCGCCAGCGTCTCGCGCTCGCGGACAACCCGAGTTTCGCCCCCTTCCACGGCCACCTCCGCCGGCCGCGGCTGGGAGTGGAACTGACTGGCGAGTTCGTAGCCGTACGCGCCGGCGTTGCCGATGGCCAGGACGTCCCCGCGGCGAGGCTCGGGGATCGGCCGGTCGGTGCAGAACACGTCGGCGCTCGTACAGCACGGGCCGCCGACCGACACCGGGCGGGGCTTGCGGTCGGGCGCGGTGACGTTGTAGATCGGGTGGTACGCGTCGAACATCGCGGGGCGAACGAGCGTCGCCAGCGAGGCGTCGACGCCGACGACGGTGCTACCCGGCGCCTCCTTGATCGTGTTCACCCGCGTGAGGATCAGGCTCGCGTCGGCGACGACGTACCGGCCCGGCTCGAACTTCGCCGTCGCCTCGAGGTCGCCGATCGCCTCGCGGACCTGTTCCGCCACCTCGGTCACGTCCAGCGGCGGTTCGTCCTCGCGGTAGGGCACGCCGAAGCCGCCGCCGAAGTCGACGAACTCCAGGTCGCCCACCTCGCGGGCGAGGTCGGCTACCTTCCCGAGCGCCCGGGCGTGCTCGGCCAGGCCGTCGCGGAGGACGCCGCTACCCACGTGGGCATGAATCCCCACGAGGTCGAAGCGCTCGCGCACGTCCGCGGCGAACTCGGGGACGTCGTCGTAGGGGATGCCGAACTTGGCGTCTTTGCCCGTGGCGACCTTCTCGTGGTGGCCGGTGCCGATGCCGGGGTTGATCCGGATGGCCACGCGGCCGTCGTACCCGCGTTCGGCCAGGCGGTCGAAGGTATCGCCGGCGCCGGCAGTGATGGTGAGTCCGGGGTGCTCGGCGGCCAGGTCGACGGCGTAGTCCAGGTCGCGGTCCGGCGGGTTGACGGCGGTGTACTGCAGGCCGTCGGGATCCGCGCCGGCGTCGATCGCCCGGTCGAGTTCGCCCCAGGCCGCGCACTCGACGTTCGCGCCCTCCTCGACCAGTCGCGAGAGGACGGCGCGGCCGGTGTGGGCCTTCGCGGCGTACATCACCTCGGCGTCGGGGAACGCGGCGGTGAACCGGCGGTAGTTCTCGGCCACGCGATCCAGGTCCATGACGTACAGCGGCGTCTCGTGCTCGTCGGCCAGGCGCCTCAGCAGGTCGCGGTCCCAGTCGGCGAGCCGGCGAACCGGCGGCGACTCCGCGGGGTCGGTCATTGTCCGGCGTTGTCACCGGGATCGATTCAACGTGTCGGTTCCCGCCGAAAGCTGGGGCCGCTCAGTTGTCCCGCAGAATGGCCTCTTTCTCGCTGGCTTCCAGGGTCTCCGTCTCGATGTCGGTGGCGACGACCGCCGGCTTGTAGGCCGCGCCGGGGATGAGGTCGTCGTCGCTAACCGACGACTCGACGTAGCGGGCGAACGCCCGGCGTTCGGCCGGCAGCTCGCCGTAGCGGACCTCCCGCTCGACCAGGTCGTAGACCGGGATTCGCGGGGTCAACAGCGTGTTCTCGCCGACCACGGAGTTCTCGCCGACGCGGAACCCGGAGGTGACGCGACAACCCGCGCCCAGCGAGACGCCGTCCTCGACGATCACCGGCTCGTTCTCGACGGGTTCGAGGACGCCGCCGATCAGCGTGTTCGCGCCGAGCTTGACGTCGTCGCCGATCTGTGCACAGGAGCCGACGGTGTCACAGGAGTCGACGAGCGTGCCGTCGCCGACGTACGCGCCGATGTTGACGAACGAGGGACTCATCATGATCGCGTCGCTTCCCACGTAGGCACCGCGACGGATCGTGGTGCCGTCAGGCGTGTTGCGCGCGCCGCGGGCGCCGACGTCGTCGGTGTCGCGCAGCGCCAGGACGTCGTGGTAGGCGACGCCGCCGTACTCGCGGACCTGGGTGTCGCGCAGGCCGAAGTTCAGCAGGATGCCGCGCTTGACCCACTCGTTGACGGTCCAGCCGTCGCCGTCGGGCTCGGCGGCGCGCACGATCCCCTGTTCGAGCGACTCGAGGAAGGCGTCGAGCACGCCGCGGTCGTCGGCGGTCGCCTCGGCGGCGCTCAGCCCGTCCTCGTAGCGGTGCCACAGGTCTTCGACTTCGCCTTGCAGACTCATGCGTCGATCACGTCTCCGAACTCGTACCACCCGGGCTCTTGACTTGCGATCCACGCCGCCGCGTCGAGCGCGCCGGCGGCGAACACCGCGCGGTCCTCCGCGTGGTGGGAAAGCGACAGCACCTCGTCGTTGCCCGCCACGATCAGTTCGTGCTCGCCGCGGATGTCGCCCGCCCGGCGCGCGAACACGCCGATCTCGTCCTCGTCGCGGGGTGCGTGGCCCTCCCGCCCGTACACCGGCTCGACGTCGCGCTGTTGCTGGACGGTCTCCAGGATGGTCTTCGCGGTCCCCGAGGGCGCGTCGATCTTGCCGTTGTGGTGGGTCTCCATCAGTTCGAGGTCGTAGTCGGGCAACGCTCCGAGCGCCTCGGAGATCGCCCTGAGGAGGGCGTGGATCCCGCGGGCGAAGTTAGTGGCCTTCAGCACCGGGATCGACTCGCTGGCGTCCTCCAGCACGGCGAACCCGTCCTCGTCGAAGCCGGTGGTCCCGATCACCATCGGCACGCCGGCCCCGGCGCAGGCCTCGGCCAGCGACAGCGTCGCCTCGGGGACGGTGAAGTCGACGACGGCGCCGGGCTCGTACTCGGCGAGGGCGGCGGCCATATCGTCGGCGTCGACCGCCGGGACGCCCGCTACCGTCTCCGGCGGGTCCACGTCGAAGCCGACGACCGCCTCGACGTCGTCGCGGCCGGCCGCGGTCTCGGCGACCGTGGTGCCCATCCGGCCGGTGATCCCGTTGACGGCGACCCGCGTCATCCCTCGGCCTCCGCGGGGTCGGGCGCCGGCTCGGCCTCGAGGTCGGCCAGCACGTCGCGCAGGTGCGAGAGGCCGTCCTCGCCCATCCGCGAGAGCGGCGAGCGCATCCGACCGGAGTCGTAGTGCCCGCGGATCTCCATGGCCTCCTTGACCGGGATGGGGTTGCTCTCGGAAAACAGCGCGCGGAACAGCGGGCCCAGTTCGTGGTGGAGATCGCGGGCGCGCTCGAAGTCGCCCTGCAGCGCCGCGCCGACCATCGCGCAGGTGCGCTCGGGCTCGACGTTGGCCGAGACGCTGATGCAGCCCGTTCCCCCGGTCGCGACGATCGGGAGCGTCATGGCGTCGTCGCCCGAGAGCACGGAGAAGTTTTCCCCGCGGGTGCGCTCGATGACCTCGGTGATCCGGTTCATGTCGCCGCTGGCGGCCTTGTAGCCCACGACGTTCTCGTGGCTCGCCAGGTTGACCGCCGTCTGGACGGCGATGTTGCGGCCGGTCCGGGAGGGCACGTTGTAGATAATCTGCGGGAGGTCGATGGCGTCGGCGATCTGTCGGAAGTGGTGCTCCATGCCCGCGGGTTCGGGCTTGTTGTAGTACGGGGAGATGAGCAGCAGGCCGTCGGCGCCGGCGTCGGCCGATCGGCGCGACAGCTCCATGGCCTCGCGGGTGTTGTTGCTGCCCGAGCCGGCGATCACGGGCACGTCGTCGACGGCGTCGACGACCGCCTCGACGACCTCGATGTGCTCGTCGTGGGTCATCGTCGCGCTCTCGCCGGTGGTGCCGACGGGCACGACGCCGTCGACGCCCGCCGCCTCCAGGTACTGGGCGTGGGCTCGCAGGGTCTCGAAGTCGATGCTCTCGTCCTCGTGGAACGGCGTGGTCATGGCCGGGAACACGCCGGTGAACGTCTCGTGTGTCATTGGTGTCTCGTGTTGGGGGTGGTTGGTTGCCGCGCGAGCGAACGGGACCGACCCGCGACGGGGGTGCCACGCCCGCCGAGAGTCGTCTACTCGCGTTTGCGTTTGCCCGCTTTGGGCCCCCGAGAACGGATGGGACCACACCGGCTGCTGGCGGCCCCGCCAGCGTGCCAGAGCGCGGTCCGTCGCATAGGCGTGAGAGTGGGGCGAGGTGACTTAGGCGTTGCGACAGGACGCCGACCGGCCGGAGCCGACGGCGCCGGGCCGTCCAACCAGTCTTTATAGCGCCCGCTCCGCAACGGTCAGCCATGACTGACGTCCACCCCGGGCAGCGCGTGGCGATGCTCGCCGACGCGCAGAACCTCTACCACACGGCCCGGAGCATCTACACCCGCAACATCGACTACGCATCGCTGCTGGAGGAGGGGGTCCGTGGCCGCGAGCTGACGCGGGCGATCGCCTACGTCATCCGCGCCAACGCCGAGGACGAGGAGACCTTCTTCGACGCATTGCTCGACATCGGCTTCGAGACCAAGATCAAGAACATCAAGACGTTCGGCGACGGCTCGAAGAAGGCCGACTGGGACGTCGGCATGAGCCTCGACGCCGTCTCGCTGGCGACGAAAGTCGACACGGTGATCCTCTGTACCGGCGACGGCGACTTCTCGCGGCTGTGCACCTACCTCAAACACGAGGGCTGTCGCGTCGAAGTCATGGCGTTCCAGGAGTCGACCGCCGAGGAACTCGTGGCCGCCGCCGACGAGTTCGTCGACCTCAGCGAGGACGAGGAGACGTTCCTGCTCTAGACCGGGCGACCGTCGCCCGAGGTCCCGACGAACAGCGCGCCGGCCGCCAGCCCCAGCGCGGCGACCGCGCCGGTCCACAGCGGGATGTTCCAGGCGTCGATCCGGGTGGCCATGATGAGGACGGTGCTCGCGATCAGGAGGATCGCGCCGAGCCCGACTTTCGTCGTGTCCGTTGCCATCTTGGCGGGCAGTACGGCCATCGGGAGTATAAATCCACCCAAACCGCACCGCTCTTAAGCGCCGATCGCGGCCGCGGCCCGCCACGGGCACGCCGGTACGCGCGGCGCCGCAGCGCCCGGGCGCGGTCGGAAGCGGTTTACCCGGCCGCCAGCAACCACGACGCGATGGACCACGCGGAGCGACGGATGCTCGCCCGGGTCGCCGACTACCAGTTCGGCAGCGGCGCGGGCGCGGCGCTGTTTCCCGACGGCGAGGCGTTGACGGTCTACCACACCAGTTCCGGCCGGCCGGGCCAGGTCGTCGCCGAGGCGGGGCGACTGGTCACCTACGGCGTCGACGGCCGGTTCACGCTCGGGCTCACCGGGGGACGGCGCCTGCAGGAGACGCTGCCCGCCGACGGCTACCGCGTCGTCGTCGGCGACGAGAGCGAACCGTTCGTCCGCGAGGGACGCAACGCATTCGCGAAGTTCGTGCAGGCGGCCGACGAGGCGATACGGCCGGGCGACGAGGTGCTGGTCGAACACGCCGACGGCGACCTGCTCGCCGTCGGGCGAGCCGAGCTCGACGGCGCCGGCATGCTCGCGTTCGACACCGGTATGGCCGTCCACGTCCGGGACGGCGCTGGCGACCCCGAGTGATCCCCGGTCGGTCGGGCTTCGGACGCGCGGCGGTTGCGCCCTGGTTGCGTCGTGGGTGACTGTACTCCGCCGGAAGCGAGCCCTTTCTTCGCTGGGCGTGGACGCCGTTGTCGATGGAACGCGGCTTGCTCGGCGTGGCGCTGATCGCCGTCGGCGCAGTCGGACTGCTCGCGGTGTTCGGGGCGAGCGCGCTCACGGCTCCGACACACGAGGTGACCGGCCCCCACCAGACGCGGACGCTCGTCTCCGTCCAGGGCGGCGGGGTCGGCCTCCACCACGGCGGGAACGTCCGCCTCCTCGACGGCCGGGGGCAGACGCGCTGGCACGTCTCGAACGCCGACAGCTACTTCGGCGCCGCCCTCTCGAACGGCACCCTCCTCGCGGGGTTCGTCTCGGGCGGGTACCACGACTGCGGCCCTTACGACTCGCCGTGCGTCCGGACGGGCTACCAGCTCGTCGATCCGGCAACCGGCACCGTCCACCGGCAGTACAGCTACCCGGTGCGGACGGGCACCAACAGCGAGACCCACGACGTCGAACGCCTGCCGTCCGGGGAGTTCCTGCTGACGGACATGGAGCACGAGCGGGTGTTCACCGTCGCGCCCAACGGGACTATCACCTGGCAGTGGAACGCCAGCAGCTACTACGACGCCCCCGCGGACCCGACGCGCGTCGACTGGCTGCACGTCAACGACGCCGACCGCATCGGTCCCGGCCGGTTCCTGGTGAGCGTCCGCAACGCCAATCAGTTGCTCGTGATCGAGCGCGGGCGCGGCGTGGTCGAGGTGGTCAACGAGGACCGCGACCCGTCGCTGTTGAACCACCAGCACAACCCCCAGTGGCTCTCCCCGAACGCGATCCTGGTCGCCGACAGCGGCAACGACCGGATCGTCGAACTCCACCGCAACCGGACGACCGACGAGTGGGCGGTCGCGTGGGCCCTGTACCGCGCCGACGGGCTCGCGTTCGACTGGCCGCGCGACGCCGACCGCCTCCCGAACGGCCACACGCTGATCACCGACTCCTCGAACAAGCGCGTCGTCGAGGTCGCCCCCAACGGCTCGGTCGTCTGGAGCGCCACCGAAAAGCGGGTCCCCTACGAAGCCGACCGCCTCCCGTACGGCGAGCGCGTCGGCGCACCCACGTACGACCAGCACGGCACCGTCACCGAGACGCCCGGCGGTGGCGACTCGGTGCCCGTCCTCACGACGACGCTGTCGATCATCCAGTCGGGGTATCCGCTGCCGTACTGGTTCACCGAGTGGCACCTGCTGGCGCTCGTGGTCGGCGGGCTGGCGATCGTCGCCGGTGCGGTGCTGGTGCTCGCAGCGCGCGTTCGCGGCTGAGCGATCGCCGCTCCGGACGGGACACGGCCGAGAGAGGGCGCCGAGAGCGGGTGGAAAGGGTTTTTTGTCCGGCCCGCGACGCTCCGGGTATGTTCGGAGGCGGCGGTTTCGATCCGCGGAAGATGCAACAGATGATGGACCAGTTCGGCATCGAGATGGACGAGATCGACGCCGAGGAGGTGATCATCCGCACGGCCGAGGAGGAACTCGTCTTCACCGACGCCGAGGTCCAGCGGATGGACGCCCAGGGCCAGCAGACCTACAACATCGTCGGCGAACCCGAGAGCCGTCCCCGCGGCGAGGGCGGCGACGCGGGCAGTACGGGCGCCGCCGAGTCGGGCAGCGCGATCCCCGACGCCGACGTCGAGATCGTCGCCGAGCGCGCCGGCGTCTCGGAGGACGACGCCCGCGACGCGCTGGAAGCGACCGACGGCGACCTCGCAGCGGCCGTCGAGCGCCTGGAGTAACGTGGCCGTTCTGCTGGTCCGGGACGACCGCGAGTACCTCCTCGACCGCGGCGAGACCCTGGAGACGGACCTCGGAATTCTGGAGGTACCGGAAGACGCCGCGCCCGGCGACGTGGTGACCACGCACCTCGAGGAGGCCTTCACCGTCCGCGAGCTACGCGGCCCGGACTACTTCGCGCACTTCGAGCGGACGGGCGCGCCGATGATGCCCCGCGACGTCGGGCTCGTCATGGGGCACACCGGCATCTCCTCGGGCGACCGCGTGCTCGACGCCGGCACAGGCACGGGCGTGCTCGCCGCGTACATGGGCCGGGCGGGCGCCGAGGTCGTGACCTTCGAGCGCGACCCCGAGTTCGCCAACGTCGCGCGGGAGAACGTAGCCATGGCCGACGTCGACGACCGCGTGGACGTGCGCGCGGGCGACGTGACCGAACACCTCGACGAGCTCTCGGGCTTCGACGCGCTCACGCTCGACACCGAAGACGCCGATCGGGTCGTCGCGCGGGCGCCGGACCTGCTCGTGCCCGGCGGGTACGTCGCGGTCTACTCGCCGTTCGTCGAGCAGACCCGTGAGGTCGTCACCGCAGCCCGGGGGGCCGGGCTCGGGAACGTCGAGAGCCTGGAGACCATCCAGCGTGAGATGGACTTCGACGACCGGGGCTCGCGCCCGTCGACCGCCGGCGTCGGTCACACCGGCTACCTCACCTTCGCACGAGCGCCCTGACGCAGGACGCTCGCCAGAGCCTCAGTGGTCGTCTTCGCGCCACTTGTGCTCGCAGCTGGTGCAGACGAAAAAGCGCGTCTCGCTCTCGTCGGCCGCGCGGATCTGCTGCATGTACCAGTACGCGCGGTCGTTGTCGCAGTCGGGACACTGGACCTCCGTGGTCGGCAGGCCCTGGTCCTCGGCGTCGCTGACGTCGACGATCTCGGTCTCCTCCTGGCCCTGCGTGGTCACCATGGCCTCCTCTTTGGCCTGGTCGCGGGGCGTTTCGTACCCGCAGCTCCCGCAGACCCACATCCCGTCGTTCGTTTTCATCATCGAACCGCACTCGTCACAGAACTCCATCGTAGTTCGACTCCTACCAGCGACGGGAATAAAATCCCGTCGAATGCCCGCTTCGGTGCGAGAACTCACTGTCCGCCCTCGCTAGAGGACCGTCCGGCGAGTGACGAACGTCTGGTTGTGCTGGGCGGAGGTCACGTTCGTCCGGATCGTGATGTTGCCGCCGTTGCGCTGGATCTGACTCAGCTCGGCGAAGCCGACCTGGACGCGCACCGTGCGCGTCGCGGACTCGTTGGGCGCCAGCGTCCCGACGTCGGCCTGTCGGCGGACGATCACCGAGCGGTTCGCCAGTACGGTGCTCTGCACCGAGACGTTCTCGAGGGTCTCGTTGCCGGTGTTCGTCAGCGTGACGTTGAGCTGGCGACAGGTCAGCCCGCAGTCGGTCACGTTGCCGGTCCGGAACGCGAACGGACCCTTCGATCGCGTCGCGTTGGCCGTGGCGTTGCCGGTAGCGTTCGCCGCGCCGGCGGTCGCGTTCGCGCCGGGCCCGGTAGCGGTCCCGCCCTCGCCGGAGCCGTTGGCCGCGGGGCCGGTGGCGGTGCCGGCTCGTTGGTCGGTGATACCGTCGTGGGCCGTCCCTGGCGCCGCTGCGCTCGCGCCGACGCCGACTGCGCTCGCGAGCGCGAGCAACACCAGAACGGAGAGGGAAAACGTCCGTGTCATCGTGAGGACTCGGACAGCGGGGCCGCCCCTGCCGTCCGCCCGCCTTAGGCCGGCGAGGTCGTTAACGACTCTCGCTGCAGGTGCAAGCCGAGACGGGACCGCTGGGTCAGTTGTTGGCCTGCCAGTCGTCGCAGGCGTCCATGTCCGAGAGGACCTCTCGGTGGAGGGTACAGCCGGGCTCGATCTCGCCGTCGACGCGGACGTACTGGAAGTGCTCGCAGTTGCCGCAGTAGGCGTCGGGCTGCCCGCGCGTCGTAACGGCCTCGACGACTTCGTCGTCGAGCGGTTGCGCCGGAGAGCCGTCGGCCGTCTGCGCCGCCGACCCGCCGTCGCTGGCCGGGCGCGCGTCCGGTTGCGGTGACGGGGCGGGGTCGCTCGACGCAGGCTCGTTCGTCTGGGTCTCGACCTCGCCGTCGAGGTCGGTGCCGAACATGCCGATCCCGCCGAGGCCGGGGACGGACCCCGTGACCTCGAGGATGCGGGTGGTGCCTTCCTCGGTGACCTCCATGCGGACCGTCCCGCCGGGGTCGTTGCGCCGCTTGAGGTTGGCGACGGCGACGAACAGGCACCAGAAGGTGGTGATCGCGCCGACGAAGTAGACGACGACGACCGGCAGCGTCAGGTCGGGGCTCGCGGTCGAGCCCATCCAGTATGCGGGATAGGCCTCCCGGAACAGTACCACGCCGAACAGCGCCAGGCTGCCGCCGATGGCCGCGGCCGCGCGGGTGCGCCGTCCCGCCGGGAGCACCGTGAAGCTCCCGAGGAACGCCGTCGGGACGCCCAGGCCGGCCAGGACGCCGGCCAGCTCGCGCGCCCCGAACGTCGACAGGCCGAAGCCGTCGCCGACGCCGGTCGTCGCGAGGACGATCCCGGCGACCACCGCGGCCGCGCCCACGCCGAACAGCGCCAGGCCGACGTACCGGCGGCGACGGCTGACCACGCCACCGCCGGCGTCGTAGACGTCCGTCAGGCTGGTCATGACCGCGGGTACGTGACCAGTCCACAAAACTACCCGTCAGACGCGTGGCAGACGGGGCGCGGGGGGCCACCCCGCCGCGACCGGATCACGGCGACGGGCGCACGAAATCGAGCCCCCGGCCCGCAGCGCCGGAACGAGGGCGCGCGACCCACCTCGAGAGACACCGAATTAAACCTCCGGGCCCACCTTCGAACTGACCCCACACGTACCAATGGTCGGAGCTCTGATCGTAGTCGGGCTGGCAGTGGCGGCGTTCGTCGGCTACAACATCGGCGGGTCGTCGACTGGCGTCGCGTTCGGTCCCGCGGTCGGGAGTCGAATCGTCGGCAAAGCGACGGCAGGGGCGCTGTTTACGGTGTTCGCGCTGGTCGGCGCGTGGACGGTCGGCCGAAACGTCATCCACACGATGAGCGGCGCCATCGTGCCGGCGTCGCAGTTCACGCCGGAGGCGGCGGTCGGCGTGCTGTTTTTCGCGGGCCTGGGCCTCCTGCTCGCGAACGTCTACGGCGTGCCGGCGTCGACGTCGATGACCGCCGTCGGGGCGATCGTCGGCCTCGGGCTGGCGACGGGCACGCTCAACGCGGCGTTGATGTTCACGATCGTCTCGGCGTGGATCGTCGCGCCGCTGGTGGGCTTTTTCACCGGCGCGATCGTCGGCCGGTACCTGTACCCGCACCTGGACGCCAGGTTCACGTTCGGGCGACTCGACCGGCCGCTCGTCTGGCTCGATCGCTCCGGGACGATACCGCGACCGCGCCTCAACGACGACGCGACGCAGACGGACCTCGTCGGGTCGGCGCTCGTGGTCGTGATCGCCTGTTACATGGGCTTCAGCGCGGGCGCCTCCAACGCCGCCAACGCGGTCGCCCCGCTCGTCGGGAACGGGTCGATCACGATCGAGCAGGGGATCGCGCCCGCGGTCGCGGCCATCGGACTCGGCGGGTTCACGATCGCCCGGCGGACGCTCGCGACCGTCGGCGACGACATCACCGAGCTGCCGATCCTCGCGGCGCTCGTCGTCTCGGTCATCGGCTCGACCATCATCACCGTGCTCTCCCAGCTGGGCATCCCCGCCAGCCTGGCGGTCAGCACGACCTGCTGCATCATCGGCCTCGGGTGGGGCCGGGCGAGCCGCGCCCGGACGCTCGCCGAGATCGCGACCCCGGGTGACCACCACGGGGGCGACCCCGTGCCGACGACGGGGGCGCTCGCCGTACCGTCGACCGAGAACGACACCCCGACCGGGCCGACAGTCGGCGAGCTCGCCACCGGGGAGGCCGACGCGCTCCGCGAGGGCGCCGACCGCGACGCCCCGGTTCAACAGATCGGAAAGGAGACGTTCGAGGCGCACGCGGCCGAGAGCCTGTTCAACCCGTCGGCGGTGGCGCGGATCGTCACGCTGTGGGTCGTCACGCCGATCCTGTCGGTCGTCGGCTCGTACCTCCTGTTCGCGCTCCTCCAGGGAGGCGTCCCCTGAGGTTTATTCGCCGTCCCGCCGTAGCCTGCGTATGCTCTCGCGCGTCCTCGTCGCCATGAACGACTCCGAGATGGCGCGACAGGCGCTCAGGTATGCCCTCGAGGCCTACCCGGGCGCCGAGATCACCGTCCTGAGCGTGGTCGGCGTCCCGTCGGCGATGTGGGGCGAAGCGACCGCGATCGCCTTAGCGAGCGACGTCGAGCGGTCGGCCGACGAACACGCCCAGGGAGTGCTGGACACCGCCAGGGAGATCGCCGCCGAGTACGACGTCGAGATCGAGACCGCCGTCGAGGTCGGACCACCGGTGCCCGCGATCCTCGACTGGGCTGAGGGGTTCGACACGATCGTCGTCGGGAGTCACGCGGGGGCGATCTCCGAGCGATTGTTCGTCGGGAACGTGGCGGAGGCGCTCGTCCACCGCTCGCCGATTCCGGTGACAGTCGTCCGCTAGCCGCGGCGAGGACAGCCGCCGGTTCAGGCGGTGAGCAGACTCGACCCGTCGAACTCGGTCCGGTCGAACTCGATCTCGAGCAGGTCGAGGATCGTCGGCGAGACGTCGAACAGGTCGGCGTCCTCGATGCGGGCGTTGGGGTCGTCGACGAACAGGCAGGCGTTGTCGAAGCTGTGCATGCCGTTGCGCGGGCCGACGTCGAACACTTCCTCGCTGCCCTTGAACCCGGACTTGAGGTCGAAGCCGTGGTTCGGGACGACCACCAGGTCGGGCGCGATGTCGTCGTGCGCGCCGCGGAAGGCGTCTTCCTTGGTGACGACGCGGTCGGCGACGGGGGTGCCGTCGGGACCCTCCAGGGCCTCCAGGTCGGCCTTGAGCTCGTCGCGGACGGTCTCGTACTCCTCCTCGGGGACGGACCCGCGGGGCTCGCGGCCCTCGAGGTTGACGTAGAAGCGCCCGGGGATCAGCGAGTACGCGCGCGTCTCGTCGGCGATGTCGCCGAGCTCGTCGTGGTCGTCGCCGTCGTAGGAGAGCCAGCCCTCCTGTTCGAGCCACTCGTTGCAGTGGACCTCGTACTCCAGGGAGGTGAAGCCGTGGTCGCTGGCGACGAGCATGGTGACGTCGTCGGCCAGGCGCTCGCGGAGGTCGCCCAGGTAGCGGTCGACCTTCCGGTAGAACTCCAGGAACTCCTCTTTGTACTCGCCGTCCTCGGCGTAGTCCTTGAATAGGAAGTGGTTGACCCGGTCGGTGGTCATGAACACGCCGAAAAACAGGTCCCAGTCGTCGGCCTCGACGTAGTTCTTGAACGCCTCGTAGCGCCGGTCGAGCGTCTCGTGGGCGTCCTCGATGAACTCTTCTTTGTCGTCGCTGTGGCCGAGTTTGGCGTTGACGTCGATGCGGTAGTCGATGCCCTCGAGGTACTCCCGGAGGTCGTCGGGGTAGGCGGCCTTGTCGATGCCGGGCGAGAGAAAGCCCGAGACCATCCGCTGGACGTCGCGCTGGGGCGGGAACGTCACGGGGACGTTCATCACGGTGGCGTGGCGGTCGGCGTCCTGCACCCGGTCCCAGACCCGGGTCGCCTGGACGTCCCGGCCCATCGGCACGTACGTCTCGTAGGAGCCGACCTCCCGGTCCTGGAAGCCGTACACGCCCGTCTCACCGGGGTTGACGCCGGTGGTGAGCGCCGGCCAGCAGGCGCTGGATTCGGGCGGCACGATGCTGTCGATGGCACCGGCGCTGCCCTCCTCGGCGATCGCCGCGAGGTTCTCGAACTCGTCGAAGTGCTCGGCGAGCATGCTGTACGGCACCCCGTCGATGCCGAAGAAGGCGACGCGGGGACCGTCGTCGCCGCGAAGCCGGTCGAACAGACCCATACCCCCCGTTACCGTAGACGGGCACAAGAAGCTTCGTTTCGCGGTCGAACCGGCGACGCGTCCGACACACCGGCAATACTGGCTGGCTAGGCGCTCTCAGTGCCGTCGGCCGCCTCCTCCTCCTCGCCGCGTCGGTCGGGCTCGAAGTTCTCGGGAACGACCGTCAGGTGCGCCATGCCGCCGGTGGTCGTCGTTGCCATCACGGGAGAGACCACGACCCTCACGGGCAAAAAATTACCCATGTGCATAACGCATCCTCGTCGCGAGGAGATATTACCAGCGGGTATGCCGGTCGCCGGCGGGGGCGAAAACGACGGGCGGCCGCGCGTGGCTTCAGGCGAAGTTTTGTTCGTAGAGGTCCATCGCGTGCTCGATGGCGTCCTCGGCGGCGGCCTTGTCCTCCCAGCCGAGGGTCTCGACCTCCTTGCCCTCCTCGAGGTTCTTGTACGTCGAGAAGAACTCGTCGATCTCGTCGCGGGTCTGCCGGGGGATGTCCGCGAGGTCCTCGAGGTGGTCGAAGCGGGGGTCCTCGGTCGGGACCGCGATGACCTTGTCGTCCTGTTCGCCGTCGTCGTCCATCTTCATCAGGGCGATCGGGCGGGCTTCGATGATGCAGCCGGGGAACGTCTGGTCCTCGACGAGCACGAGGACGTCGAAGGGGTCCTCGTCATCGTAGTACGACTGCGGGATGAACCCGTAGTCACTCGGGTAGTGCACGTTCGAGTGGAGCACGCGGTCGAGGACGACGCCCGGCACGTCCTTGTCGTACTCGTACTTGTTGCGCTCGCCCTTGAGGCACTCGACGACCGCGTAGATCTCTTCGGGCGGGTTCGGACCGGCTTCGAGGTCTTCCCAGAGGTTCGTCATCAACCGCGTCTGCGACAGGCGGCCAAAAATTACTTTCGTAATCCGTCCCGAGATTGCGTGAACGGGGCGACCACCCCTCACCCACCACCCCCACAGACCACCTCGGCCGACGACGACGCGTGACCGCCGGCGCCACCGAACCCGCGCCGAGCAGCGGTGCGCTGAACTGATAATCGAACGGACAGGAATGGGCACCCAACCGGCGACGAGTCACGACCCATCTTCGTTCAGACAAAAGTGACACGTCTGAAACGAGGGGTTGTGCCTCCATAATGATGCAAAACCCCATTGGAGTTAACAAGCGTTAAATAGCTTGATGACATTTCACTAAGCATGTCAGAGACGCAAACTGTGGAGGAACGACTGGAGGTCGCGCGGGAACTGACGGCGTTCCAGCAGAACATTCTGGTCATCCTCAGCGAGGAGCCCCGGTACGGACTGGCGATCAAGCGCGAGCTCGAGACGTACTACGATTCGGAGGTCAACCACGGTCGGCTGTACCCCAACCTCGACGACCTCGTCGAGATGGGCCTGGTCGAGAAGAGCGAACTCGACAAGCGGACCAAC
>JBDGSW010000095.1:0-31850 GCA_042217345.1 Haloarculaceae archaeon | reverse complement strand
CGTCTACTCCAAATCCCTCCTGCCGGTTCACTCGACCGCTCGCTGTCGCTCGCGGTCTCGTTGCACGGGCCGGGAGGGATTTGAACCCCCGTCCATCTGGTTAAAAGCCAGACGCTCTGCCTAACTGAGCTACCGGCCCGCACGTCCACGTCGGGCGGTCCGGAGGTAAACAGTTACGGTTGACCTCAGTCGTCCAGATACCCGGCGAGTGCCTCGGCCACCAACTCCCCCGGCTCGCGCCCGTCCATCGCTGCCTGCCGTCGCAACTCGCTGTAGGTCCCGCTGGGCAACTCGATCGTCAACTCGCCCAGGGTGATCCCCTCGGCGCGGAGGGCCTCGTCGACGGCCGCACCGTCGTTGACTGCGCTCGCAACCGAGCGCACCTGGCGGACCGTCAGGTCGTGGTCGAGGACGGCCCACGCGAGCAACAGGCGCGCCTCGCCGGCCACTCGGGCAATGTGTTTGGCCGCTGTCGGGGCGATCTCGCCCATCGCGACGTGGCGGCGGATCGGCCGCGGCAGGTCGTGCACTCGCGACCACTTCCGGATGAACGCGACGGTGGCGTCCCCGCCGGCGCGCTCGGCGGCGGCCTTGTACGACCCCTCGCCGCGGACGAGCGCGGCGCAGGCGGCGGCGCCCCGGAGCATGTACACGTTGTCCGGGTCGCCGGCGGTGTTCTGGGAGAACTGCCTGACCGTCTCTGCGGCGCGGGCGAGGCTCTCGGGGTCGTCGGGATCGAACGCGACCGCGCGCTCGGCGTGCTCGCCGGTGAGCGTGGGGTCGCCGCGAATGACCGGACTGCCGACCGGCGACTCGCGGTCGGTCGGCAGATCCTCGTCCGGCCGGTCAGTCATCGATCTCGAGTATGGATGGGGTCACTATAAGGCTCCCGTCGACGCTCTCGACGGGGGACTCAGTCGTCGGCACTGGCGTCCCGCTGCTCCGAGAGGTGCTCCCAGACCTCCGCGCACCCACAGCCGTCCTCGACGTCGTCGAGGTGGTCTGTCGTCGGGTCCGCTTCCTCGTCTGGGTCTGCCGTGGTCTCGCTCATCCTTGCTCCTGTGGTCGTCCGGTCTCGGTCGGTTCGGGTACGACGGCCGTCGCGACGCGCTCGCGCACGCCGCCCGTCGCACCGGGGCTGGCTCTCATCGATTCTCCCTAACGGCTACGCCCGCATAAGGCCGCGTTCCGCTGTAATCCATACCACTACTCCCGCATACCGGCAACGCGTGGGTCCTATCTCTGACGCCGGCGCGGCGCCCCGCTGCCCCGCCGTGCCCCGCCGTTGCCGAGCCCAACGGGGGGTGCGATCGGTTGCGCGCCGCCAATCCCCGCTGTCGGTCGCCATCCGTCCCGGCCGGTCGATTCGCCCCCCGCGTTCGCCGGCGATCCCATCGCCACCTCGCGCGCTTTTCGGTCACTGCAGCGTCATCGACCACGCGAGCGCTGCCAGCGCCCGCTCGCTCCCTGCTCGGACCCCCCTCGTCCGAGAGCGCCCCCTGGCCTCGGCAGTGCGAACAGGCAATATTTTCCTGTGTCTCGAAGTGCCCAGGGTCCGACCGCTCGCAGTGGCGGGCAGCGAGCGCGACGGCGCCGGTCCGGTACCAGCAGCTTACCTCACGCGATCGCACGTTAGTGGCTGCCAGGTGGTCCGCATCGGGGACGAGCGCTCGTCCGCCCGCGGGATCGCCCTCTGGACCGCGGCGTCAGGCGGAAACGGTGCGTCGGGCGTCGCTGCGGGGGAAGTCGGGGCAGCGTCGGCGTGAAACGACGTCGCGGATTTATGGGGCCGTCGCCCCACCTAGGGTGCGATGGTACGGAGCGCGCCCGCTGTCGTCCTGCTCGCGTCGCTGCTGGCCGTGGCGGCCCCGGCCGCCGGCGTTCCCGCGGTCGCCGCCTCGCCTCACGCCGACTCCCAATCGGCCGGGGCGGTCGAGCGCCCCGCCCAAATCGGGACGCTCACGCTGGACAACGGGACGGTCGACCGCGTCCTCGTCCGCACGCTACGGGTCGACAGGGCGACGATCGGCGACCGGTCGAACGATCGGTTCCGCTCGCTGTTCGGCGACGGGACCCGGGACGTCCTGGTCCTCCACAACGTGACCCTCGAACGCGTCGCGCTCTCGAACGCCGCCGTCCGGGGCGTTCGCGTCGCCCAGTCGGCGGGTGCCGGCGGGGCGACGGCCGTCCCCGACGCGGGTGCGCTCGGCGCCGTCCGGCGCGTGACGATCGGCACGCTGTCGGTCGAGCACCTCGTCGTCCCGGCGGGTCGGGCCGACCGGGCCGTCAGCGGGCCGCCCGGCGGCGTCTTCGCCAACGTCACCGCCCAGCTCGAGGACATCCTCTCGCGGGGGAACGGGACGTCGGCCGGCCCGGGCCAGCGGGCGGGCGCACCCGGATCCGATTCCCGGTCGCTGTACGTCGACGCGGTCGACGCCGGCCGCGTACGGGTCGATCGCTTCCGCGCCGCACGCCTCCAGCGCGTCACGCCGTCGGAACAGCGGACCCCGACGTCCGCACCGACCCGCGACACCGCCGACTTCGTCGTCGGACGCGTGCGCGTCGGGAACGCGACTGCCGATCGCATGGCGACGATGGTACTCGCCGTCGACACCCGCGACGGCGCGAACGCGACCCGGGGCGCTCGCGCCGCAGGGACGCGGTGACAGAGCCGAGCGCGCAGAGCCGGTGACTTTCTGTAGCGCCGGGTCCAAGGCGTCCACATGGCCGAGGACTCGGGGTGGACGAGAGACCGCATGCCAGACCAGACGGGTCGCACAGTCGTCGTAACAGGCGCCAACAGCGGCCTGGGCTACGAGGTGACCGAGGCGTTCGCGGCGAAGGGCGCGACGGTCGTACTGGCCTGCCGGAGTGCGAGCAGGGGGCAGAACGCGGCCGCGGACGTGCGACAGTCGGTTACCGATCCCTCGCTGGACGTCCGCGAACTCGACCTCGCGGACCTGTCGTCGGTCGAGTCGTTCGCCGTCGGGCTGACGGCCGACTACGACGCCGTCGACGTGCTCTGCAACAACGCGGGGGTGATGGCGGTCCCATACCAGCTGACCGCCGACGGCTTCGAACAGCAGTTCGGGGTCAACCACCTCGGTCACTTCGCGCTGACCGGGCACCTCCTGGAGCTGCTCCGCGCGGGCGACGGACGGAGCCGGGTCGTCACCCAGAGCAGCGGCCTGCACGAGCGCGGCGAGCTGGACTTCGACCGCGTCAGCGGCGGCGAGGCCCCCGACCCGGTCGCCGAGCGAGCGTACGACAAGTGGGACGCCTACGCCCGCAGCAAGCTGGCGAACCTGCTGTTCGCCTTCGAGCTCGACCGCCGGCTCGACGCCGCGGGCGTCGACGACGTCGTCAGTCTGGCCAGCCACCCCGGGTACGCGAACACGAACCTCCAGCGCCGCGGCCCCGAACAGGCCGGCTCCCGTCTCCGGCTGTGGGCGATGACGCTCGCCAACCTGCTGTTCGCCCAGGACGCCGCGATGGGCGCGCTGCCGATGCTGTACGCTGCGGCAGCCGACGGGCTCGAAGGCGGGGAGTACGTCGGCCCCGACGGCGCGATGAACATGCGCGGGCACCCGACGCTGGACACGCCCAGTCCCGCCGCTCGCGACCGCGCGACCGCCGAGCGACTCTGGGCGCTGTCCGAGGAACTCACGGGCGTGACCTACGACCTCGCGCCGGCCGCGCCGGCCGAGTGAGCGCGGGGGGCTCTTGTGGGCGCGCGCCCAACGACCGGTATGACGACCGACCGAGCGGCGTCGCTGGCCGCGGAGTTCGAGCGCGTCGCCGCCGACCTGCGCGACGGTGAGGCCACCCTCTACGGCTACGACGTCAGGCGCGACCGGACCGACCGCGAGCGCGGCGGGATCGCCTACGACGGGGGCTGGCTCACCTTCGAGATCGAACACCCCGGGGGCTGGTTCGACCGCGCGGACGGTTAGTCGCGCTCGAACGGCGCGGGCAGCACAGCCAGACAGACCGCGGCCGTCGTCACGTGCAACAGCGCCAGCACGAGCACTCCCGGGGTGGTCGCGCCCGGTAGCGTCGGCGCCACCAGTGCATTTGGCACCAGCGAGAGACAGAGCACGACCGCGGCCACCACGGCGAACGCGCGGGCCGGTCGCTCGCTCGTCCGCGCGAGCGCGGCGTACGCACCCGCCGCCGCGAGCACGCCCCCCGCGGTCACGAACACGACCGGCCACAGCGCCAGCGGCGCGAACTCCGGCGCGAGGCCCGCGAGCTCGGCGGCCAGGACGATCACCGCGTTCACCAGGACGGCGACCGCGAGCGCGACCGCCCAGCGCCGCCCGAGCGATCCTCCGTCGGTCGGCGACCCCGTCGTGGTCGGGCTGGTGTGCGTCCCCATACCACGGCTACGCCGGCGAGCCGGAAATACCCTCGCCGGCGGCGCGCCCGCGTCGCCCTACCCCGTCAGGCGGTCCCGGAGTTCGTCGGCGTCGACGCGGTACTTGAACGCCGGGCGGCCGTCGACGAACACGTACGGCACGCGCTCGCCGTACTCGGCGGCCAGCTCGGGATCGTCGTCGACGTCGACCTCGGCGACGTCGACGGGAACCGACACCTCATGGGCGACCGTGCGGATCGTCGCCAGCGCTTCCTCGCAGAGGTGACACTCCTCCCGGGAGTAGACCGTGACCTCGACCATGTCGGTCCTGGCCGCCCGCGGCGCATCAATGTCGCGTTTCCCCGTCCGGGGGGTCGCCGCGCTCGTGCTCGCGGTGCTCGCGATTGAGGCGGTCGCGCTCGCGGCGGTGGCGGCTCTGGCGGCGCTTGAACAGCCGCTGGCGGTAGCGCTCCTGGCGCATGCGTTCGTCCAGCGCCGCCAGGACGTATTTGCGGCGGGCGCGCAGCTCCGGGAGCAACCGAAAGCGCATCGCGTTGACCCGGACGCGCAGCTGGCCGACCTCGGCGGCGACGACGGCCAGCGCGGTCTCGACTTCGGCGACCCGCACGGCGAGTTCCAGCACGCGCTCGTGGGCGTCGACCGCCTCGTCGACGTGTGCGCTCGTCTCGCGGACGCCGTACCCCCGGTCGGTCAGCCCCGTCCGGACCTGGTGTTGCAGGAACAGGCCGATCCACAGCCCCTGGAGCTTCGTCGACAGCAACAGCAGCTCCGGCGGCCGCGTGCGCGACTCGGCGATTCCGTGCAGGGCGGGCGTTCCCTCGGCCATGAGCGCCCGCGTCCGAGCGTCGGCGGCCGCCTCGAAGGTCGCCTCCCGTTCGGATGCCAGCTCGCGACGCGTCTCCGCCAGCGAGAACAGCAGCCGGACGAGCCGCCGTTGGCGAACCGTCAGCACCTCGACGCCGGTCTCGAGGAGGTCAATGCGGTCTCTGAGTTCCGCGAGCGTCCGGCGCATGGGGGCCTGGGTCGCCATCCGATACCGGTCGAAGCTCCCCGCGGCGCGGAGAAAAGGCTTCCCGTCCGGTGACGGTTTCAGCCGGCGCGAAGCGACGAGCACAAGCGCCGTCGCCGGCTACCCGAGGCAGATGGACGTCCAGTTCCTCGGCGGCGCCCGCGAGGTCGGCCGGAGCGCCCTCCTCGTGAACGACTCGCTCCTGCTGGACTACGGCATGGCGACCGGCAACCCCCCGCAGTTCCCGGTGGGGACGCCAGAGCCCGAGGCGGTGGTCGTCAGCCACGGCCACCTCGATCACGTCGGCGCGATCCCGTCGCTGCTGTCGGGCGACCGCCGGCCGCCGATCCACTGGACGCCGCCGACGCGCGAGCTGACCCTGACGCTCGCCCGCGACACCCTCAAACTCCACGGCGGGACCTACGACTGCCCGTTCACCGAAGAGGAACTCCGCCGGGTCACCCAGGTGTCGGAGATCCACGGCTACCGCGAGCCCTTCGCGGCTGCGGGCCACGAGATTACGTTCTTCGACGCCGGCCACATCCCCGGGAGCGCGCACGTCCTCGTCGACGACGGCGAGACGCGCCTGCTGTACACGGCGGACTTCCACGTCGACGACCAGCGCCTGGTGGCGGGCTCGACCGCCCGCCCCGACGCCGACGTGGTCGTCTGCGAGAGCACGTACAGCGACGTCGAACACGACGATCGGGACGGCGTCGAGGAGCGTTTCGCCGAGAGCGTCAGGACCACCCTGTGGGAGGGCGGGACGGTCGTCGTCCCCGCGTTCGCCATCGGGCGCACGCAGGAGGTGCTCATGGTCTGTGCGGCGCACGACCTCCCCTGTTACGTCGACGGGATGGGGACCGAGGTGACAGACATGCTCCGGCGCCACCCGGCGTTCGTCCGCGACGCCGACGCGCTCTCGAGGGCGTCGTCACACGCCCGGTTCGTCACCGGCCGGGACGGGCAGCGTCGGCGCATCGCCGAGCAGAACGCGGCGATCGTCACGACCAGCGGGATGCTCTCGGGCGGCCCGGCGATGACCTACGTCCCCGCGATCCGCGATCGCCCCGTCAACAAGATCGCCATGACGGGTTACCAGGTCGAGGGGACGCCCGGCCGGGACCTGCTCGAGCGCGGCCGCGCCGAGATCGACGGCCGCGTGATGCCCGTCGCCGCCCAGGTCGAGCAGTACGACTTCTCCGCCCACGCCGACCGCGACGGCCTGCTGGCGCTGCTGTCGGCCTACCGGGACAGCCGAATCCTGGTCAACCACGGCGACCGCTGCCCGGCGTTCGCCGACGAACTCGCCGCCGACGGGTTCGACGCGTCGGCGCCCGAACTGGGCGAGGTGGTCTCGGTCTAGGGCGTGCAGTCGGTCCGAGCGGGGCCGTCGCCGGTCACAGTCCCCGTGTTTGATGGCGTCGCCGGTCGAAGGACTGGCCAACGAATCGTTCGCATGCGCTTTGAGGACTCGCTGCGTCGCCGCCAGTGGCCGACCGTGCTCGGGTACGGGCTGTTCGTGGCGCTGCTGGCTGCCGGGTACTACTACAACGTCACGTTGGTCCAGCTCGGCGTGCTCGACCTGGGGACGCGCCTCGTCGGGCTCTCCGAGTCGGCCGTCTCGGCGTGGATGGCTGCCCTCGCGCTGTGCACGCTCGTCGTCGCCGTGGCGACCGGCGTGTGGATGGACCGCCGCGGGTGGACGACCGACTTCCGGACGAAACTGCGCCTGCTGTTCGCCGTCGTGTGCGTGCAGTTCGCCCTCACGCTCGTCGCGCCGGCGATCCGGTCGGTCCCGGGCTTCGGCGCGTGGATCGTCGCCGTCTCGGTCGGCCTGGGCGTGGGCGTTCCCGTCTCCTTCTCGCTGACCATCGACCTCGTAGCCGTACCGGACCGTGGGTACGTCGCCGCCGCGATCACCGCCCTCGCGTACCTCGCGGCGAACGCCGTCCCGCTGCCGTGGTCGATCGAGGCCTTCAGCGCCGTGTTCGTCGCCGCGATGGCCCCCGGGCTCGTCGTCCTCGGCGTCCTGGCGTTCGGCCGCTTCGAGCCGGTCGAGTCACTCGTCGCGACGCTGGGGACCCAACACCGCGAGTTCGGGACCGGGCGGTTCTGCCGGTCCGACCCGATACGGACGACCAGCCCCACCTTCCTGGCGGCGCTCGCGCTCGTGTTCGGGGTCTTCTTCGTCGACAGCCTGGGGTTCCTGCGGATCGTGGACACGCCGGCGCTGGTGCTGACGGCCTGGCAGTCGCCCGCCTACTCGACGCGGCTGTTCATCGCCGGCGCCCACGTCGTCGGCGCGGTCATGGCCGGCGTCATCTACGTCAACTTCCAGCTCGAGCGCGTCTTCCTCTGGACGTTCGCGCTGTTCGCGCTGACGCACGTGGCCTACACCTCCGATTTCCGGCTGGCGGCGCTGTTCCCCTCGCTGTCGCGCGGGCTCGCTTCCCCGCTCGACCCGGCGCTGTACGCCGTCGCCGTGAGCTTCTACACCACGTTGAACTTCGCGCTGTGGCCCGACCTCTCGACCGCCCGGACCGTCGGCACGCGCGCCGCGATCGGCGTCGGCGTCGGGGGGTGGCTGGCGACGTTTCTCAGCACCGCCCTCGCGCTGTCCTTCCAGGCGACGGACCTGCCGCTGCTGTCGCACTTCAACGTCGTCCAGGCGCTGTCGCTGCTGTTGCTGTTCGGGGTGGCCGCCGGCACCTACCTCCGGCGGCTGACCGCCCACGCGCGGGAGGGCGAGCCGGCGTGACGCCCACCGAGTCCATCCCGCTGCTGCTGGTCGTCCTCCTGCTGGTCGCGGCGGCCGGCGGCGACCCCGAGCAGCTGTCGGTCACCTTCCGGGGCGACCACGACCTGCGATCGATCGACGCGGTCCACGTCGTCGCGGGCGGGACGACGACGCTGCCCGCGAACGCCTCGGTCGCAGGCGACCTCTACGTCATCGGCGGGACGACGCGGATCGACGGGACGCTCGACGGCGACGCGACCGTCCTCGCCGGCAACCTGAGCGTGGCCGACGGCGCCGCGGTCACCGGCCGCGTGTGGACGATCGCCGGCCGGACGACGATCGCCGACGGCGCGGCGGTCGGGCGCGTCTCGACGGTCGAACCGCCGGCGCCGACGCCGTCACCGGCCCGCCGCGTCGGGGGCTTCCTGCTCCAGTTCCTCGTACTGGCGCTCGCCGGGTGGGTGCTCGTCCGGCGGCGGCCGTCGCTGCTGGCGAACGTGGGTGACGCGGTCGCCGAGCACGCGCTGGTCAGCGGCGTCGTCGGCGCGCTCGGGGCCGCCACGCTGCTCGTGCTGTTCGTCTACATGGCGTTCACGCTCCTCTTGCTGCCGGTCGCCGTCGCGGGGCTGGTCGGCGAGGTCGCCGTCGCCCTCTACGGACAGCTCGCGGTCGGGTACCTCGTGGGCACCCGGCTCCCGATCGCCCGCGCCGACCGCGCCACCGTCGCCGGGATCGGCCTCGTCCTGCTCGGGATGGAGCTGCTCGGCGCCGTCCCGCTCGTCGGCGCCGTCGTGCAGCTGGCGGTCGTTCTCGTCGGGTTCGGCGCCGTCCTGAACACCTACTTCGGGTTCGCTCGCTTCGAGCCCGTCGCGATCCCGGAGGGCGCGGAATGATCGGCGATCCCCGGGGCAGGACCCGACCGTGGACGCGCCTGCTCGACCGGGCGGGCGCCCTGCACATGGGCTGGGACCACCTGCTGTTCGCCAACTGGCCGGTCGAGCCGTCCGTGGTCCGCCCGCTGGTTCCGGACGCCCTGACCGTCGACACCCGAGACGGGGCGGCGTGGCTCTCGGTCGTCCCGTACACGAACGTCGACGTCCGCCCCGCCTGGCTGCCCGCCGGGACCGGGTTCCGGCTGCCCGAGCTCAACCTCCGGACCTACGTCACCCACGAGGGCCGCGACGGGGTGTACTTCCTCAGCCTCGACGCCGACGGACTCCTCGGCGTCCTCGGCGCGCGGCTGTTGCACTACCTCCCGTACTTCTACGCGCGCGCGAGCCTCGAGACGGACGGCGACCGGGTCCGCTTCGAGAGCCGCCGGCGCCACCCGGGCGCCCGATCCGCGCACTTTGCGGCCACCTACGGCCCGACCGGCGACCGGCTGGCCGTCGAGCCGGACTCGCTGCCCGCGTTCCTGACCGAACGCTACCGCTACTTCACGGAGTCGCCGACTGGCGATCTCCGGTACGCCCGCGTCGACCACGAGCCGTGGCCGCTGTTCGCGGCGACCGTCTCGATCGAGGCGAACACGCTGTTCGCGGCCGACGGGGTGGCCCACCCGGCCGGCGAACCGGTGTGTTACTACAGCCCGGGCGTGACGACCGTCGCGTCGCGGAGTCTGCGGGCCTGAAAAACCAGTCGCGTCCCGCGGGTCGTCGCTGCCTCGCCTCCCGCGGGTCGTCGGCTCTCCGCCGCCTCCCGCGGGTCGTCGCTGTCCCGCCTCCCCGGTCAGTCGTCGGCGGCTGCGGGCGGCTGGTGCAGCTCGTCCTCGTCGGCGACCTCTTCGAGCAGCCGATCGTGCAGCGGGCCGTTCGAGCCCAGCAGCTCGGTACGATCGTCGGTGCCGGCGAGCGCGAGGTCGAAGGCCTCGCCGTCGGTGTTGGTGATCGACGCGCCGGCGGCGCGGGCGATCACCAGCCCGGCGGCGACGTCCCACGGGTAGGTGTCGTACTCCCAGACGGCGTCGGCCGTCCCGGAGGCCAGGTAACAGAGGTTCAGCGCGGCCGAGCCGAGCCGGCGGACGCCGCGGGCCTGCTGGTAGAACCGCGTGAGGAAGGTGCCGTCCGGGTCGTAGCCCGACAGGAGCATGCTCTCGTCGAGGGCGCCCCGGTCAGTCGTCGCGATGGGCGAGCCGTTCTCGTAGGCCTCGCCGCCGGCGACGGCGGTGAACAGCTCGTCGGACTCGGGGGCGTAGACGACGCCCATCACGGGCTCGTCGCCGCGCAGGAGCGCGATCGACACCGAGTAGTTCGGGTTGCCGTGCGCGAAGTTGCCCGTGCCGTCCAGCGGGTCGACAAGCCAGGTGTACGCGCCCGAGCCCTCGCGGGCGACCGACTCCTCCGAGCGGATGCCGTGCTCGGGGAACTCCGTCTCGATGGCGGCCTCGATGATCTGCTCGGAGCGGTAGTCCGCCTCGGTGACGATGTCGGCCTTGTCGCTTTTGAACTCGATCTGCTCGACCTGGCCGTGGAGCTCGCGCAGCGCCTCGCCGGCGCTGCGGGCCGCCTCGATCCCGACGGCGAGCGCGCGCTCGATCGTCTCGGCGTCGTCGCGCTCGGGCGCGACGTCCGGGCGCTCCGTCGCGGCCGCCGCGGTGTCCCCGCCGACGATCTCCGGCTCCGGGCCGGCGTCGGTGGCGCCGCGGGCTCCCCAACCGAGCTTGGAGGCGACGGCGCTGAAGAACTCCTCGTCGTAGCTGGTCTTGATCACGTGGGCCGACTGGGCCGCGCCGGTGACCAGCACCTCCTCGTCGGCCGACAGTGTCTCGTGGGCGCGTCCGCCGTCGACCAGCAGGCTCGCCGGCTCCTCGGGGACGACCCGGATCTCGGCGTCGGCGTCGACGACGACCGGCCGCACCCCCATCTGGTGGGTGTGCAGCGGGACGATCTGCAGCGTGTGGTTGTTCCGCGGGTAGTGGACCGGCCCGTCGGCCGACAGCGCGACGCCCGTCGACCCGGTGGGCGTCGCGATCGCCACCCCCGTGCCCTCGTACTGGCCGACGTACTCGTCGTCGGCGTAGACGTGCAGGCGGGTTACCTTCCGATCCGTGGGGTTCTCGGGCGGGACGTGGCGCACCATCACGTCGTTGATGCCCGTGGCGTCGACGCCGCCGCCGACCGCGCGCAGCTGCTGGCGGGTGTCGACCGTGGCGCGGCCGCTGTAGACCTCCGAGAGCGCCGCCTCAACGTCGTCGGGCTCGACGCGGGCGAGAAACGCCAGCGTCCCGGTGTTGACCCCGAGCATCGGCACCGCCCGCGGGGCGAACTCCTTGACCCCCTCCAGGAATGTGCCGTCCCCGCCGAGAGTGACCCCGAGCGTCACCCGGTCGGGGTCGTAGACGTCGGCGATCGAGTCGCCGACCGGGACCGACTCGAACCCGATTCCCCGCTCGTCGGTCCATGCTTCGAGCGTCGCCAGCGCCTCGTCGCTGTCCGGGCTGGCGATCGCGATCAGTTCCTCCGTCGTGGCTAGGCGTCGTCCGTGCATACTCCCCTCCGAACGCTCCGTACCCCTCGGCCCTCGCCCTCCCGTTTAGTCTTTGTCTCTATACTACATGAGTAATATTAGGATCTACAATGATGAACGATTCCCGCGGAGCGAGGAGCCAGCCGCTCGCGGCCGCTCAGTCTTCGACGGCGTCGGGGCGGACCCGGAAGCGGTCGTAGCCGCCGTGAGATAGCTCGAGCGAACCCAGCCACCAGTTCCACCGCTCGACGACGGCGTAGTCGTCGGGCGCGTCGGCCATGTTGCCGACGACGTCGTCGACGGTGAGTTCGTAGCCCAGTTCCGCCTCGATCTTCCCCGCATCGGCGAGGTCGCGGGCCTGCCGGGCGACGACGTGGCGCGCCGCGTCTGTCCCCCCGAAGGCGTCGGCGAGCGCCCGCTCCAGCGCTTCGGTCTCCACACCGGCCCGTCTGCGCTACCGCTACTTGACCCTCCCGGAGTCGACGCGAACGGGGCGCGCCCGCCACGGGTCGCCGCCGGCCGCGGGCGACCCGGAGTGCAGTTCGACAGGGTTTTTATCGGGGACCGATTCGATTCGGACACTCATGGCAGATTTCACGGTCGTCGTCGCCGACCCCGAAAGCGGCGAGACCCACCAGCTCGACGCGGAGGGACAGGACGCCAACCGCTTCATCGGTCGCGAACTCGGCGAGGAGGTCGACGGGAGCGCCGTCGGCCTGGACGGCTACACGCTGGAGCTGACCGGCGGCTCCGACACGGCCGGCCGACCGATGCGCGGCGACGTCCGCGGGCCGGCGCTGAAGTCCATCCTGACCGACGGCGGCACGGGCTACAACCCCGAGCGCGAGGGCGAGCGCCGCCGCATCACCGTCCGCGGGCGCGAGGTCAGCGAGGACACCCGCCAGATCAACGCCAAGATCGTCGAGCGCGGCTCGGCGTCCGTCGACGAGCTGCTCGGCGGCGGCGACGACGAGTAGTGCCCGATCGCGTCCCGAGCGACCACGACGCCGTCGAGACGATCCGGGCGACCCTCGAACGCGTCGGCCGCACCGACCGCCTGAAGGTGACCCTCCCGGCGGACGCGGCCGACGCGCTGCCCGCCGGGGACGTCGTCCGCCTGGTCCTCGACGGTCGCACCCGCCACAGCCGCGTCGAGACCGACTTCGACGGCGCCGCGGAGCTGCGCGGCGCGTTCGACTCGCCGACGCTGGCCCGCGACCCCGGCGCCGGCACGGACCGCCTGGCCGAGTGGGCCGACGCCGCCGGCCGGTCGGCGGGGCAGTCGGTGCTGCTCGACGTCGTCACGGACGGGTACAAGTACGGCCTGCGCGCGCCGGGCGAGCGCGCGGTCTACGAGGCGACCGAAGCGCCCAGCGACAGCCTCTCCTCGATCGCGCGCGACCTCGAGGAGTGACCGTTCGACGGTTGGTGCGTCGATATCCGCCAAACCCTTTTTGACGCAGGCGCCGTCTCCCGGAGAGAAGCCGTACGCAACGCTCAATACTCGACCGTTCGTACGACCCACCCCACAGCGCCCCGGAACCCATGTCGGAATCAGTGATCGCGGACTTCGTGGCCAAGTTCAACGCCAGCCTCACCGAGCGGGCCGAGCCCGTCTCCGGCCGGGTGCTGCTCAGCCAGAAGCGGCTGGTCCTGGCCAGCGACGCCGGCCGGGTGACGGTGGCGCTGTCGAAGATCTTCGACGTTGCGGTGGGCCACGTACCGCCCGATCTGGGCGATTTCTTCGACTCGACGGTCACCATCGCGTTCAACCAGAACGGCCGCCGCCACGTCGCGGCCGTCGAGGCCGACGACGAGAAGATCGGGAAGTTCTCGACGGTGCTGTTCAAGGCCCTGCTCAACGGGACGACAATGACGGTCAAACACCCCGCCCGCGTCGGCGGCCGGGTCACCGGCGAGTCCTTCGAGACCGCGAAGCTGTTCCTCAAGCCCCAGTCGGTGCAGTTCAAGGGCCCCGACACCGGCTTCTCCGTCGACCTCTCGACGGTGACGAACTTCGAGCGGACGGTGCGGGAGATCGCCGGGCGCGACCGCGAGGTGCTGGCGGTCCGGCACATGCGCAGCGGGCAGGCGCTCACGTCGCTGGCGGCGATCGACTCCGCCCGGAAGATGAGCCTGCTCGGCCGGTACCTCCGCCTGGAGTACGGCGACGTCGTCGCCGACCTCCGGGACCTCGACCTGGGCGAGGCCGAGACCGAGCTGCTCGTCGCGGTCTATTCGACCGGCCCGGGCGTCTCGCTGCCGAGTTTCCTCGACACCGACCCGAGCCAGGTGACCATGCTGTTGAACGACCTCCAGCAGAAGGGCCTCGTCGCCGACGGCGAGGACGGCACCGAACTCACCGCGAAGGGCCGCATCGTCGTCAGCGACGCACTCGAAGACGTCAATACCTGAGAGAGGCGGGCGCTCGCTCGCGGTCTGTCGGGGGGTGTCGCTCAGCGCTCGTCGATCGCGTCGCTGGCGATGTTGCGCCCCCGGGCCTTGAGCGACACTTCCTTGCGGGTGCGGACTTCCTCTAAGATCTCCAGTTCGATCAGCCGGTCGTAGACCGCCTCGACCTTCTCGATGTCCATGCCGACGAAGTTGGGGATCTCGAACGGCGAGACGCCCGAGTACAGCGCCATCAGCACCTCCAGCTCGCGCTCGGACAGATCGGCGTTGACCTGGGCGCGCTGTTCGCCCTCCGCCAGCAGGCTGTCCAGGAAGGACATGTGCCGGCGCTTGCCCGTGAGGTGCGTCTGGACGCTGGTGCCCTCGTCGTCGGTGTGTTCGACCTCGAGCACGAGACGCTCGGCGTCCTTGACGGTGCGTTCGGCGCGGTCGACGCCGCCGATGTCGTCGAGGTCGATCTCGACGAACTGCCCGCTGGCGATCGCGAGTTCGACGGCCTCGTCGCCGACTTTCAGACGTGTTTTCTCCCAGCCGGCGTTCTGGACGACGCCGCCCTCGACGGCCGGGTGTTTCGCCAGCACGATCGTCTGGTCGAGTAGGGCGCTGAACAGCTTGTCCTTGAACGTCTCGGTGTCGTTGGGCGCGACCAGCGTCACGTCGGCGCCAAGCTGTAAGGAGAGGTACCCCGAGACGCGCGCGATGGTCTGGTTGACGTCGAGGCGGCCTTTCAGGCCGTCCAGATCCGAGAGGGCGATGGTGCGCTTGCCGTCGTTGCTCACGAGGACGATCCGCTTGTTCGAGAGGATGATGCGGCCGCTCTGCCACTCGATGTCGGTGAGCTTTCGCCCGTCTTTGACCACCTGGGCGAATTTGCCCTGCGTGTCGGCCAGCTTCTGTTCGCCCTCGGTCATGTGTCCTGTGCGGTAGTTGCCCCGTGTAGACGCGCCGGCAGTATTAACCTTCGTTCGGCTCGCGCGGCTGTGTCGTCACCCGATCGACGCGGCCCCGCGTACCGGGCGATCACGTCTGGGTCCCCCTACCGCCGAGCTTCGAGACGGCGGAGAAGGCCTTCTGGCGGAGCTGTTCGCTCTCGGTCCGGTCGATCAGGTCGTCCAGGCGCCGGCGGCTGCGCTCGCCGCCGACCTTTCCGAGCGTGAACACGGCCTGAGCGCGAACCCCCTCGGGGTTGCTCTCGTCGTCGAGGACGTCGAGCAGCCGCGACTCGACCTGCGTCCCGCCGATCTCGGCGAGGCTGGTGGCGGCGAACTGGGCGGTCATCTGGTCGTCGTCGAACAGCGTCTCGACGAGGGCCGCGACGACCCGGCCGTAGCCCTCGCTGTCGCGGTCGGTGACCCGGCCGAGCAGCCAGGCGGTGTTGCGCCGCTGGCGCGACTGGCTCGTCTCCTCTAAGATGTCGATCATCGGCACCAGCACCGAGCGGTCGTCGGTGGCGTTGAGTTGCTCGACGACGGTCTCGCGGATCTGGTGGCTCTGCTCGGTCGGGACGTTCGAGAGCAACTCGACGATGGAGTAGACGGCCGTCCGCCGCACGGAGGGATCCTCGTCGCTCAGCGCCGCCACGAGCCCCTCGACGGGGCGGGCGTCGCCGAAGTTACCCATCGCGCCGACGGCGATCCGGCGGACGACCGGGCGGTCGTCGTCGAACATCGTCAATAGCGCGCTCAGCGCCCGCTGGTTGCCGATGGTCCCCAGCGCCTCGGCGGCCTCCTTGCGCACCTCGCCGCTGGGATCGGTGAGTCGCTCGATCAGGCCGTCGACCGCCCGGGCGTCGGCGAGCCGACCGAGCGCGCGGGCCACGCGGGCGCGGACCCGCGGGTCTGAATCCTCCAGCGCCTCGAGCAACTGCGGGAGCACGTCAGTCTTCCCGAGTTCGCCAAGCGCGTTGGCCGCGGCCATCCGCAGCTCGGGGACGTCCGCCGACAGCGCCTGCGCGAAGGCCTTGGCCTTGGCCCAGTCGGCCTGCTGGGACTCGTCGAAGTCGACGCCGGCGAGTTCGGCCAGCAGCTCTGCGACGGCGTCGGTGCCCAGCTGGGCGAGCGCGTCGACGGCGGCGGCAGTCACGCGGTCGTCGTCGGCCGCGCTGGCCACGTCGACCAGCGGCGAGACCACCTCGTGGTCCGCCAGGGTCTCCTCGTCGAACTCCCCGAGCAGCTCAGCCGCGCGGGCGCGGACCTCCGGATTCTCACTGCGCCGGAGTACCCCGAGCAGCGATTCGACGTCGCCCTCGCGTTCGTACTGGTATAGTGACATTACGATCGTCGGTAGATGCGGTGGCGTTTGTCCACGGGGTCGAAGGCGTCGCGACACTCGTGGGGCAGCGTCTCGGTCATGCCGATGACCAGGTAGCCGTCGCCGCGCAGCGACCCCTCGATGGTCTCGAAGATCGGGACCTTGTACTCGGTGTCGATGTAGATCAGCAGGTTCCGACACAGCACCAGGTCGAAGTTGCGCTTTTCCGGCCCGCGGATGAGGTCGTGCTTCTCGAAGGTCACGAGGTCCCTGACGGGCTCGCGGACCTGGAACTGCGACCCGTCGCGGTCGACGTACGGGTCGTAGTCCGACAGCGGCGCGAGCTCCTCGGCGATGTCGGTCGTCTGGGAGGTCTCGTAGGCGCCCGCGCGGGCGACCGACAGGGCGTCCTCGCTGATGTCGGTGCCGAGGATCGACAGCCGGCGGGCGTCGATCTCGTCGTCGTCGAGCGCGAGCATCGCCAGCGAGTAGGGCTCGCGGCCGTCGGCACAGGGGGCCGACCACGCCCGGACCTGCCGGCGGTCGTCGGTCAGCGTCCGCAGGACCGACCGGATCCCCGCCCAGGCCTCGGGGTTGCGGAAGAAGCCGGTGACGTTGATCGACAGCGAGTCCAGGAGCGCTCCCGCCTCGGCGTCGTCGTCGGTGAGTTGCTCGAGGTACTCGCCGTAGCTGTCGGCGCCGGTCCGGCGCATGCGCGCGGTGATCCGCCGGTCGAGGTAGGCGTCGTTGTAGAAGCCGGTCTCGAAGCCCACCGACGACTCGACGTAGGTGAGCAGGCGGTCGAACGCGTCGGGCGATTCCTGTCTGCTGTCGGTCATGGACCCCTCCGTCGCGGGCAGCTACCTGGGGCGGTCACAGCGTCACCACGTCGAGGATGTGGACGATGTCGCCGTCGCCGAGGACGGCCGTCCCCGACAGTCCCGGCGTGCCGCTGAGGATGCCCTCCAGGGGCTTGACGACGACTTCCTCCTGCTGGGTGACGGCGTCGCATTTCAGCGCCACCTGGCGCTCGGACTCGCGAATGCGCACGAGCATCCCGTCGCCGTTGGTCCTGGCGTCGGGCACGTCGAAGGCCTCCGCGAGCTCGACGATCGGGTAGATGTCGTCGTCGTGTTCGATCACCCGCTCGCCGTTGACGGTCTCGACGCCCTCGACCTGGCTGATCTCGTCGATGTTCTTGATCGGGACGCCGTACTGCTCGTCGCCGACCTGCACGAACAGCACCTTGACGATCGCCATCGTCACCGGCAGGCGCAGCGAGACGGTGGTGCCCTCGCCGGGCTCGCTGTCGACGCTGACCGAGCCGTCGAGCTGGGTGACGGTGTCGTGGACGACGTCCATGCCGACGCCGCGCCCGCTGGTGTCGGTCACCTCCTCGGCCGTCGAGAAGCCGGGGTGAAAGACCAGATCGTAGATTTCGCCTTCCTCCATCCGGTCGAGTTCGGCCTCGCTGCGCACGCCCTGCTCGATCGCCTGCTCGCGGATGTCCGCGACGTCCAGGCCGGCACCGTCGTCCTCGACCTCGATGATGACGTGGTCGCGCTCGCGGACCGCCCGCAGCTCGATGTGACCCTCGCGGGGCTTGCCGGCCGCCTCGCGCTCGGCCGGCGGTTCGATCCCGTGATCGACCGAGTTGCGCAGGATGTGCATCAGCGGATCGGAAATCTCGGTCAGGATCGTCCGGTCGAGTTCGATGTCCTCGCCTTCGATCTCGAAGTTGACCTGCTTGTCCAGATCGCGCGCGAGGTCCCGCACGAGCCGTGGGAACTTCCCGACGACCTTCTTCAGCGGGATCAGCCGCATGTCCATGACCGTGTCCTGGAGGTTCGCCGAGATCTTATCGAGCTCGTTGAGGTTCTCGCCCGCGGCGTCCAGGTCGCCGTCCTGGACGGCCCGGCGGAGCTTGATCCGGCTGGTGACCAGCTGCTCGACCTGGCCGTGGAGGTCGTCGAGGCGGTCGACGTCCACGCGGACGGACTTGATCTCGTCGACCCCGCCGGTCGCGGTCGTCGAGCGGCCGGGCGAGCCGCCGCCGTCGTCACCGCCGCCGAGGCCGGTCACCTCGGCGACGCCGAAGCGCTCGATCTTGCTGTGGCCCTCCAGGGTCGCCCGGAGGACGTCGATAGCCTGGGCGCCGACAAGCAGGTCGAAGCCGTCGTCGTACTCGCCGTCCTCGATGGCCGTGCGTGAGGGCTCGGCGGCCAGCAACTCGAAGGAGTCGGCGATCGCCTCGACGATCAACATGCCGTCGACCGCGCGCATGTCGCTCTCGCCCACCTCGATCGCTGCGTGGTAGGCCGCGTCGACGTCCACGTCGGCGTCGGCGAACACCGACGCGTCGGGCGTCAGCGCACCGTCGGTCGCCGCGTCGGCACCGGCACCGCCGGACCCGTCGTCGCCGGCGTCGCTCCCGTCGTCGGCACCGTCGACCGACGCCGAGGTGTCGGCCGATCCGTCACCGCCGAGTTCTCCGCCGTCGAGGACGCCGCGGATCTCCGCGACCATGTCGTCGGTGTCGGTCGCGGACTCGCCTTCGGCCTCGATCTCGTTGACGATGACCTCGAGCTGGTCGACGCCCGCGAAGATCATGTCCATGATCTCCGGGGTGACGTCCATGTCGCCCTCGCGCATCTCGTCGAGGAGGTCCTCGATGGCGTGGGCGAGGTCGCTGGCGTCCTCGAAGCCCATCGCGCCGAAGTTGCCCTTCAGCGTGTGGGCCGTCCGGAAGATCGAGTCCATCGCCTCCCGGTCCTCGGGGTCGGCCTCGAGGGCCAGCAGCGAGTTGTTCAACTCCGTGATCGCTTCCTCGCTCTCTCTGATGAACGCGTCCAGGTATTGATCGTCGACCATCGTTAGCTCTCCTCGGTGATCGTCTCGAGAATCCCCTCGGCGATCTTCTCGAGCGGGAGGACCGCGTCGACCGCGCCCGTCTCGACCGCCCGCTTGGGCATGCCGTACACCGCCGAGGTCGCCTCGTCCTGGGCGATGACGTGGCCGCCGGCCGCCTCGACGTCGCGGACGCCGTCGGCGCCGTCGGTGCCCATCCCGGTCAGGACGACGGCCGTCGTCGGGCCGTCGATCGTCGCCGCCGCCGACGCGAACGTCACGTCGACGGCCGGCCGGACGCTGTTGACCGGCGGGTCTTCAATCAACGTCACGCGCAGGCGCCCGCGTGCGTAGTTGGAGACCGCCATGTGCTTGCCGCCTGGTGCGACAAGCGCTTCGCCGCCGCCGATGCGGTCCCCGTCGCACGCCTCGCTGACCGCGTAGCCGCTGCGGTCGTCCAGGCGCTCGGCGAACCGGGCCGTGAAGCCCTCGGGCATGTGCTGGACGATCAGCACCCGCAGGTCGGCCTCGACGGGTAGCGCCGAGAGTACGCGCTCGACGACCGTCGGGCCCCCCGTCGACGACCCGATCAACAGCGTCGGGTGCTCGACGAACCGGCGGCCCGACCGAATCGCCGGCTCGCTCGACCCGGCGGTCGCTGTCTGCGCGGTTTCGGCGCTGGCAGCCTCTGCGGCGTCGGTCGCGCTCGTCACCTCGGCGGCCTCGGCGGCATCGACGGCCGCGGCGTAGGCGTCGGTGGGCGAGGACGTCCCTGCACTCGCTCCCATCGACACCTCGACGTCGGCGACCGAGCGGACCATCTCGACGAGCTGGTCCTCCAGTCGGGACATCTCCATGGACACCTCGCCGCCGGGCTTGGTGAAGAAGTCGACCGCGCCCTTCTCCAGGGCCTGGAAGGTGACGTCGGCGTTCTCGTCGGTGTGGGCCGACAGCATCAACACCGGCGTCGGGCGCTCGCTCATGATCCGCTCGACGGCCTCGATGCCGTTCATCTCGGGCATCTCGACGTCCATGGTGACGACGTCGGGCCGGTGAGCGTCGACGGCGTCGACGGCCTCCCGCCCGTTGCGCGCCTGGGCGACGACCTCGACGCCGCCGGACTCGAGGATGTCGCTGATGACGCTGCGCATGAAGTGCGAGTCGTCGGTCACCACCGCCCGCGGCGAACTACCCGATCGTGCCGACATGTTACGTCGGCCTCGGCGGGGCTCGCCGACGACGGCCGGCGCGGTCACCGACCCGACCCGTCGATCGGCCGGCCGAGTTCAACTGACGAAACTGGTGTACCGGTACTGACGGCATCCTTGTATTCTGTGGGCGAAGTAGCCGCAAGCGGCCAATAAAGTCTCCGGCCATGGAATCATTCGTGATATCTCGGGGACTACGTTTAAGGGTCGGTCGGCGGAGGGTTCCTGTAGTAACCGGTTCGGTTGCGATCGACGCGCGGAGGCCAACACATGTCACAGGTAGAACATACAGACGACGACGCGGTGCCTGAGTCGGCGGCGACCGGGCAGGTACTGGAGTTCAAACTGGGTTCCGAGACGTACTGCGTCGATATCGACTACGTGACCGAGATCTTCGACGTGGGCGAGCTGACTGCTCTCCCGAACGCCCCGGCGTACGTGCGGGGCGTGATGGACCTCCGGGGGCGGACGACGGCGATCGTCGACCCCAAGGAGATCTTCGACGTCGAGGCGACCGACGCCGACGACCGGCGGATCGTCGTCTTCGACCCGTCGATCATCGCCAACCGGAAAGCGGCGGGCTGGCTCGTCGACGAGGTCTACCAGGTCGTCACGCTCGACGACGAGACCGTCGAGGACGCCCCCGAGAGCGGCACCGAGGCCGTCCGCGGCGTCATCAAAGACGACGACGCCGACGCGGACGATGGCTTCGTCATCTGGGTCGACCCGCAGGCCGTCCACCGCTGACGAGTCGGGGCAGTGTCCACACCAGGGTCGAGCAGGTACACGGGCGAAATCGCCCGCAAGAATACCGCTGTGCGTGATTGTACTGTGGTTGGCGGCCACCCAACTTGACTCGAGAAGACGGTCACCATTCCCCACGATAGTGAACCAGATGGAGACGGTCGCTTTCCGTCGACTCCACTCGCGCTCTCCGACTGATTTCTCCCGATACGAAGTCCGATCCCCAGTTAAATCGCCCGTGTACCTCGGGTGCATCGGCCGATCTCGAATCGTTGGGTTTCCCAGGGAAGTACCCGTGAACAGCGTATACCGCTATTCTCGCCAGTCTCAGAATTGCTGTGTGCTGAACACGGATCCGTCCGTCGCTGGGTCGTCGGAATCACGAGATCCGCTGAAGCGCCGGATCTGACTGGCGAGCGGGCCGTGTACCCGAATATCTTGTTTCGTCGCTGACGGCAGTCACGGTGTCGGTGGCGGTCCGGCAACGCTGGGCTGTCACTCCCGTACAGTCAGTGGGCCACCTCTCGCGGGCTGCTCGCGACGGTCGTCGATCACAATCCGTTCGCTTGGAGAAATGTACAGCTGTAGACGAGGCTGAAACTGCGGGCACGGGCAGTGTTGTACCAGTCCGCTGCCGCGGATCGCACCGTGAACGCGTGTCGTCTGGCTCGTATCGAGCAGCGCAGGGGCAAGGTGGCCAACACATCGGTCAGAGAACAAGACTTTTTTTTACCAGGGCGACGGATCCTTTTTCAATCCGCGGTGTCTACCGCCTCACATTCAGACTATGATCGAGCTGACCAAAACGGGAATCGAGGGGCTCGACGAGATCCTCAACGGCGGCATCGTCTCGAACTCGACCACGCTCGTCAGCGGCAATCCCGGCGCCGGCAAGTCCATCCTGGGGCTGCAGTACGTCTACAACGGCGTCGAGCTGTTCGACGAGAAGGGCATCTACCTCTCCTTCGAGGAGAACGCCGACGACCTCCAGGAGGCCGCCGAGTCCATCGGCTTCGACAACTGGGGCCAGTACGTCGAGGACGGCAAGATCAAGGTCTACGACAAGCAGGTGCTGCTGCGCGAGAACGACTTCACCTCCTCGCTGGACATCCTGCTCGAAGACATCCAGGGCGAGGACTACCAGCGGATGGTGCTGGACTCCCTGACGATGTTCCAGCTCTTTTTCGAGGACGAACAGGAAAAGCGGACGTACCTGCTGAAGTTCATCGACATCCTCCGGCAGAACGAGCTGACGACGCTGATGACCAACGAGCAGGGCGGCGTGTTCCCCGACACCGACGTCGGCCTGGAGAACTACCTGACCGACGGGAACATCTACCTGATCCAGACGCCGACCGACTCCGGCGTCAACCGCTACGTGTGGGTCGCCAAGATGCGCAAACAGAACATCGAGACCGACATCTTCCCCATGGAGATCGAACAGGGCGGGATCACCGTCCACCAGAACGCCAGCGCGTTCTCGATGATGAGCGGGGACGACTCGCCAATCTGAGGGTCGCCGGCCGTTACAACCAGCGATAATAGCCGTAATTCGGCGATAATCGCCCGGAACGGCGGTGGGGTGGGATCCCTCGAACAGCGCCGCCAGGGGGTCCACACGGGTCGTACGACCCGTCAATTTTATACTTCGGTAAATTCATGAACTGATAATAGATGCCACCAGCCGAGATCCTCCGAACGCTCGGGAACAAGTACAGTGCGGAAATCCTGGAGGCCACCGACGAGCCCCAGTCGGCCCAGGGGCTGAGCGAGGAGCTCGACATCCCGATCGCGACGTGTTACCGTCGGATCGACGAGTTGACTGAACACGACCTGCTCGAGCTGCACGACAACATCCTCTCGGACGACCGTCGCCGGATCAAGGTGTACCGTCGCAACGTCGACGAGATCACCGTCGACTTCTCGGGGGAGCTGACCGTCGCCGTCGAGGAGCGCTCGGAGGTCACGAACAAGCTCGACGAGGCGTGGCGGACGCTCTCGGAAAGTTAAACTGCGCCGACCTGGATCTCGCCTGGCACTGGGCGTCTGCGGTCGGTTTTCTCCAGCCGTAACGTGGCGTTATCAGGAGGGATATTTTCGAGGGTGGATTTAAGGGGAGGGTATTGCTACTGACGTACCGAACAGATGCCAACCGTAGAAATCCTCTACGCTCTCTCGACGCTGGTGTTCGTGGTGGCCGGGCTCACCATGGTCGGGATGGCGATCCGCGCGTACGTAAAAACCTCGCGCCAGGCGATGCTACACCTCTCGCTGGGGTTCTCGCTGGCCGTCGCGGGCGCGGCCGCCACGATGATCAGCGCCTTCCTGAACAACTTCGAGGGCGTCAAGTCCCTGTTGATGGTCAACAGCGGGCTGACGACGTTCGGCTACCTGTTCGTGATGTACAGTCTCGTCACGTACGACTAACCACGGCTTCCAGCTCCCGGCTGCCGCTGGCTCGTCCCCGATTTTCGCCGGAGAGAACGGGGTCATTTTTCGATTATCTCGACTTGAAACGCTACTTGGGCGGATATTGCGAGCAATAACGAGGCCTAATGGGTTCGTTATCAGACCGAATAATTGGCAGGTCAGGTTTATTACCGAAGACAGAGTCGGTCGGGGTAGAGTCCGGGCCGACCTGCACGGTCGCTCGGGCACAGGTGATAGACCATGTTCGAGAAACTGTTCGACGAACGGAATCGCGACCGCGCGCAGGTCGGTATCGGGACACTCATCGTGTTCATCGCGATGGTCCTCGTCGCGGCGATCGCGGCGGGCGTCCTGATCAACACGGCCGGCTTCCTGCAGAGCAAGTCATCGCAGACCGGTCAGGAGAGCGGGCAACAGGTGACAAACAGGCTGCAAGTTATTGCTGCATCTGGGTCTGCGATCAACCCAACTGCAGGTACGCTTGGCTTGGTAAACTTGACGGTTAAGAAGGCGCCGGGTGCCGCGAACGTCAATCTTCAAAACGCAACTGTCCAGTGGACTGGCCCGTCGGGTACTTTCAACCTGGTAGCTGCGAACGTGACGGGATCTTCGGCGAACGGAAAATTCCTCGTATCGCCATTCAAGGACGCTGATGGATCGAAACCTGTCCTGAACGACGTTGACGACCGGATGGTCCTGTCGTTCGACCTTGGCACTGAAGGGACCAATAGTGCCGACGACGACCTTGGACACTACGGTAGTAACGATGAAACCGGAACATTCGCAGCGGATCTCCCGCAGGGTTCGTCTGTCAGCCTGAAGATCACGACGATGTCCGGGGCGACCGCGACCAAGCGTCTCGTCGTCCCGCAGTCGCTCAGTGGCAAGAGCGCGGTCAACCTGTAATCGGCGCTGCTCAATCTTTTCCGTTTTATCGGCTCTCGAGCGGCCGCGCTCGTCCCAACCACCGACGGAGTTAACTTGATACGTCACTCACTTGGTACGCATGCCAACGGGCTCTGACGACGCCACCGGCGGGGACCCCGAGGAGGGACCGGTCCTCTCGCCCGAGGAACTCGACATCTCCGCGGACGAACGCGTCAAGGAACTCGAAGAAGGCCGCTACGTCGTCTCCTCCGGCGACCCCATCGCCGACGACGAGCCCGTCGGCCAGCTCGACGCCGCCAAGGCCGACGCCACGCCGATGCCCGCCGGCGACGACGAACCGACGGACCAAGAGCCGACGGCCCCCGAGCCCGACGCGCCGACGGTCCCCGATCCGGCGCCGGAGCCCGAGGCGTCGACTGGGGAGTTCACCGAGCAATCGGTCCACGAGTGGCTGTCGGAGGACCTCGGCGCCTCGAACTCGCGGTACGGGTTCGACATCACCGCGGCGTTCGACGGGTCGATCTCCCAGCAGCGGATGGTCTCGAACGACGTCGTGACGATCTTCGAGAGCCTCGTGATGTGGTACGCCCAGCAGATCGACCGCAACACGCCCGTCGAGGAAGTCCTGGGCATCCTCCTGATGGAGGCCAACGCGCCGGTCCGCTACCCGCCGGGAGCCGTCAAGCGGGCGATGCAGTCGGCCGGGTTGACCCCCGACGACACCATCGCGGACCTCATGACGGCCGTCAGCGAGAACGACGGCCTGCAGCTGTGAACGGCCGATCGGTGCGCTCGAAACCGGCGAGTGTTTTAGGACGGTCAGCCGGGAACGGTGAGTAGATGGAGACTGTCCGACGGGTCCAACTGGCGACGGTCGCGGTGTTGCTGTTCGTGGTGCTCGTTTCCGGCCCGCTCGTCGGCGCCGTCGATCTGACGCCGCCGAGCCACAGCGACACCGTCGGTGACGGGTCGGCGAATGTGACGGTCGTCTCCGATCCCGCGTCGACGGTCCACGTCGACGAAGGGCAATTCGGGACCGACGTCTACTACCTCCGCATCCCGCCGGCGGTCCTCGACGTGTCGCACGTCGAGGGCCGCCCGCGAATCGTCTACGTCACGCGCGTGCCGGCGCTCGGCTTCCAGCGCACGACCTCGCGGGTGCTCCACGCGGGCGATCGGGGTCGAGTTGCGGTACGGCCGGCTCCGCGGGCGTTCGCCCACGACCGGCTCGCGGCGAATCGGACCTACCGGGTGGAACTGATCGTCCGCGTCCAGAGCTTCGAGATGGACCGCGTCCTGTACCACCGGAACGCGTCGGTGTCACGCCCGCGGGTGGGTGGCTGAGTGCTGGGGGATGGGAAGTCACTTTCGAGAACGGCGGTCCAGTCCGGTCTTCAAGGCCTATGGGCCCGTCGCTGGCTGGCGATTATTGTGTGGATTGTGTGCCGGAATGCTATCAATCACGATAATCCGACGGAAGCGTTTATTGGTCCGTTCGGGGAACTGACCGATACTGAACATGCCAGACGTACTGATCGCTGACGACTCGGAGTTCATGCGGAACCTGCTGCGCGAGATCCTCGAGGAGGACCACCAGATCGTCGGCGAGGTCGAGAACGGCGTCGAGGCGGTCGAGGTGTACAAGGAGCAACAGCCGGACCTGGTGATGATGGACATCGTGATGCCGATCCGCGACGGGATCGAGGCCACCGACGAGATCAAAAGCGACGACCCGGGTGCGACGGTCATCATGTGCACCAGCGTCGGCCAGGAAGAGAAGATGAAGGAAGCGGTGAAAGCGGGGGCCGACGGCTACATCACGAAACCCTTCCAGAAGCCCAGCGTCATCGAGGCCATCGAGGACGCCGTCGGCGCGTAGGGATGCGGGTGGACATCCAGTCGCTGTCGACGTTCAATCGCCTCGCCGCCGAGGGCGCCGAACGGGCCACGGCGATGCTCGCCCAGATGACCGGCATCGCCGCCGACGTCGAGGTGACGAAGATCACGTTGGTGGACCGGGCCGACGTCGGCGAGGAGCTGGCCGGCCGGCCGTTCGTCGGCGTCCAGTTCGGATTCGAGGGCGGGCTCGCCGGCGAAACCGCCCTCGTCTTCGGCGAGCAGTGCACCGATTCGATCGTCGCGGCGCTGCCTGGCCCGGACGACCCGGAGTTACGGGAGTCCGGCGTCGAGGAGGTCGGCAACATCATGATGAGCGGGTTCATCGACGGCTGGGCCGACCACCTCGAGACGACGATCGAGCACTCCCCGCCCGCGTTCATCGAGGCGACGGGCGCCGACGTGCTCCCGACGAACGAAGCCGCGGGCGATCAGGTGTTCGTGTTCAAGAGCCACATCGACTGGCCCGGCGAGGAGCTCCCCTTCTACATCTACATGCTCCCGGACCGGGACGACCTGGCCGCGATTGTCGGCGAGACCGGCGAGTCGGCCGGCGACGCCATCCCGGTCGACAAGCTCTCGGTGTTCAACGAGATGACGAAGGCGGGCACGCGGACGGCCGCCGAGAACGTCACGGCGATGACCGGCATCGAGACCGACGCCGAGGTGACCCAGATCAGCTTCGTCCCGATCGAGGACGTCCCCAAGCAGGTCGACGACGGCACCTACGTGGGAACGGTCGTCGAGTTCGAGGGCACGCCGAGCGGGTACCTGCTGATCCTGTTCGACGAGCAGTCGGCGCTGTCGGTCGCCGAGGCGCTGATGCCGATGGACCCCGACGGCGAGGGCTTTTCCGCCATGCACGAGAGCGCCATCGAGGAGCTGGGCAACATCATGACCAGCGGGTTCATCGACGGCTGGGCGAACGTCCTGCAGACGACCGTCGAGCACACGCCGCCGAAAGTCGTCCACGACATGGGGCGGGCGATCGTCGACCCGCTGGCGGCGCAGGTCGGCCGGCACCAGGAACACGCGTTCCTGATCGAGTCGCGCCTACGCACGGCCGACCTGGACCTGGGCTGTGAGATCCACGCGCTGCCGAACGACGCGGAACTGAAACGCGCGCTCGCGGACCTGGACGTCGAGCGAAAGGACCAGACCGAGGCTAACGTCGAACGGATCTTCGAATGAAGGTGTACGACGGGCGGCCCGACGCACAGGCACAGGCCGACGCCGCACGGGTGAAAGTCGGCATCGCCGAGTACGAGGTGACGACCGACGGTGCCGACCTGACGACCAGCGGGCTCGGGTCGTGTCTGGGCGTCGGGCTGTACGACCCCGAGGCCGGCGTCGCGGGCCTGGTCCACGTCATGCTGCCGACGGCCGACGACGGCACCGACTCGAACGCCGCGAAGTTCGCCGACACGGGCATCGCGGCGCTGATCGAGGAGATGGAGGCCGCCGGCGCGGACGCCGCCCGCCTCCGCGCGAAGGTCGCCGGCGGCAGTGACATGCTCGACTTCTCGGAGAACGGGTCGGGCATCGGCGTCCGCAACGCCGAACAGGTCGCGGCCACCCTCGCGGAGTTCGACGTCCCCATCGTCGGCGAGGACGTCGGCGGCGATCACGGCCGGTCGCTGCGCCTGCGCGGCGACACCGGCGAGCTGGTCGTCAAGAGCGCCAACGCCGGTGAGACGATCCTCTGAACCGCCGCCCGTCAGACGTCTCGCCCGACGGAATTTTCGACGGCGATAACGGCGTGACGGTCGGTGGAAATGGGCGCTACACCTCCAGTCGAAGCGTCTGACGAGTATCAGTGATGATACTATTAGCGACAGGTTGAAGGTGAACACGTGGCAATACTGACAGTGATGAGTAGTTTCGCCGCGGGCCTGGTCGGACTCGAGACGGCCGCCAGCGCGCTCGGCGGCCCCGACGGGGTAGGGCCGCTGTTGGCGGTACTGGCCAGCGGCGTCGTCGGGATGAGCATCAAGAACGTCTTCGACTCCATTCTCTCCGACGAGGACGGCGACGGCGAGACCGCCGGCCAGAGCAGCGCCAGCAGTGGCGGCGGCGACCTCGGCAGCGACGGGGGCCTGATGGCCGAGGACGGCGACGACGACTTCGACGACCTCGGCGGGCTC
This sequence comes from Haloarculaceae archaeon, assembly GCA_042217345.1. Classification (GTDB taxonomy): domain Archaea; phylum Halobacteriota; class Halobacteria; order Halobacteriales; family Haloarculaceae; genus Halorientalis. The sequence goes on along the minus strand of JBDGSW010000095.1, from coordinate 3,439 downwards.
GGCGGCGACGACGACCTCGGCGGATTCGACGACGGGGGCGACGAGTTCGGCGATATGGGCGGTGGCGGAGGCGGCGCCGCCACCGACGAACTCGAAAACCGTCTCGACGAGCTCGAAAACGAGGTCGGGGGCCTCCAGTCGACGGTCAACACCGTCCGCAACGAGAACGAGCAGATCGGCGAGTCCGTCACCGAGATCGAGGAGAACATCCGCAAGCTGCTGGACATCTACGAGATGGTCACGCGCGGGGTCAACCCCTTCGCCGACGACATCCAGGGCGGCATGGGCGGCGGCGGGATGGACGGCGGCGGCTTCGGCCTGTTCAGCGACGACGACGACGGTGACGAGCAGGACGAGCAGATCGACGAGGACATCGCCAACGCGGACGCGGAGGGCTTCTTCGACGAGGAACTGGTCGACGCCGGCGAGAGCGACGACGTGGGCTCGATGGACGCGGGGGTCGAAGACGTCATGGGCGGCGGGAGCGACGGCGGCTTCGAGGACGACGGCGGGACCTTCGACGACGCGGCCCTCGACGCCGAGGACGGGCTGGACGACGACTTCGGCGGGATGGACGACCTCGACGACGGTGGTGACGACATGCTCGAAGAACCAAGTGACGACGGCGACGATGGCGACGATGGCGACGGCGGCAAGTCGTTCCAGGAACTGAAAGAGGAGTACGAGTCCGGCGAGGCCGACTGGGCCGAGGGCGAGGAGAGCGCGGACGAGGAGTCCATGCTGGCCGACGACGGCGCGGCCGACGCCGACGCCGTCGACGCCAGTGGCGACCTCGCCGACGACGGGTTCGAGGACGACCTCGCCGACGACGGGTTCGAGGACGCCGACGCGTTCGACGGCGACGGCCTCGCCGGAGCCGAGCCAGCGACGGACGACGACCTGCTCGAGGACGACGACGACGTCGTTGAGTCGACCGACGTCGACGACGTCCTCCCGTCGGTCGGCGACGCCGACGACGCCGACTCCGACGACCCGGCCGATCGGGCCGCGGACGCGCCGGCGGCCGACGATGCCGCGGCCGACCCCGAACCGGACGCGCCGGACGCGGCGGACGACGCCGTCGAGGCGGTGGCCGACGGCGCCGCGCCTGCGGCGCCCGAGACGGTCGAGGCGGTCGACGAACAGTCGGACGCCGATGGGGAACCCGCGGCGTCCCCGGAGACGGCGACGGAATCGACGCCGGAGCCGACGGCCGCGGCTGCGGCCGCGACGGCCGGGCGAACGGGCGCCGGCGGCGACGACGGGCCGGGCAAACCGTACCTGGCGACGCTGCCGGGCGGGTTCGCGACGGACCTGATCGTCATCGAGTGGCTGGAGTTCCTCGTCGAGGCGTCGTCGTTGCGCGAGGCGGCGCGGGCGATCGACTACTACGACCGCATCGACTGGCTCGACGCGGACGTCGCCGACGAGCTGCAGACGTACCTCGCGGGATTCGACGAGGCGCCGGGGCGGGACGGGACGTTGACCATCGACCACCACACCCGGAGTCTCCGCTTCATCGGGCAGTTGAGCGGCGACGGGGCCGATCGAGTCTCGATGCGGCTGGCCGGGCGCGGAGGTGGTGGCAATGGGCTTCAGCGTTAGCGGCTCGGCGGCGATCATCTTCGCCGGGATGTTCATCGGCTTCGGCATGCTGTACGGCGCGACCGCGAACAGCTTCGAGCGCGTCTCCGACGCGCAGGACGCCCGCACGAACGGGATCATCGAGGCGCGAAACGGCGGCGTGGCCATCCACGACGTCACCTACGCCAACGGAACGCTCACCGTGACCGTCAACAACACCGGTTCGACCGCGCTCTCGCTGAACGCCACCGACCTCCTGGTGAACGGCACGTACGTCGGAGGCTGGCAGTCCAGCGCGACGGTCGACGGCGACGGCACGACTGACCTGTGGTTACCGGGCGAGCAGCTGACCATTACGGTCGCCCGGTCGAGCGCCCCCACGCGGGTGCGCGTCGTCAGCGAAACCGGAATCCGGGACACCTGGACGGGGGTGGCCTGAATGGGCTTCAGCGTGAGCGGCTCGTTCGCACTGTTGACGATCGCGACGGTGCTCGCGCTCGGGGGCTTCTACGCGACGACCGCGAACGTCGTCGAGCGTGTCACCGGCGCCACCCAGGCCCAGCAGACCCACCTCCGGGCGGCACAAGAGACGGCCATCGCGGTCGGGAACGTCACGGCCAACCCGACCTGCGGCGTCCGGTTCAACGTCACGAACGTCGGCGACCGCCGCCTGTCGCTGAACGACACGGACCTCCTGGTCGACGGCGTCTACCGCACGGGCTGGCAGGCCGGCGCGACGGTCGACGGCGACGCGGCGACGGACCTGTGGCTGCCCGGCCAGCGCCTGTCGATCAACGTCACGACCGGGCTCGACGCCGCCCGGGACCGGCTGAAGCTGGTCACCGGGCCCGGCGTCGCCCGGATCGCCTACGTGACGGGGGGATCGTCGTGCTGACGGTCGGCCCCTCGCGGGCGCAACCGCCGGCGGCCACCCGGGAGGTGCGTGCCTGATGGCGAGCGTCTCGGTTTCGCACATGATCCTGTTCATCGCGTCGATCATCGTCGCCGCCAGCGTCGCCGGCGTGTTCACCAACAGCATCAGCAACGTCAGTCAGGCGCTGGACCAGCGCGGCGTCTCGGTCAGCCACGACGTCCGGACGGACATCGAGATCATCAGCGACAGCGGCTCGTCGGCGGTGTACAACGGGTCGACCAACAACGTCACGCTGTACGTGAAAAACACCGGCTCGCAGATGCTCGGCGCCGATCCAGACCTGCTGGACGTGCTGGTCGACGGCCAGTACACGACCAACGTGTCGGTCACGGTGCTGGGCGACCACCAGACCTGGGGCCGCGGCGACGTGATCCGCCTCGAGATCTCGTCCGACCACACCCTGCAGTCGGGCGACCACCGCGTGAAGGTGATCGTCAACGAGGACGAGGAGGTGTTCGAGTTCCGCACATGAGCATCGCAACGCGCGACCTCTACTCGCTCGGACTGGAGGACCACGACCGGCTGAACAAGGAGCTCGGCGGCGGCATCCCGCCCGGCAGCATCGTCCTCATCGAGGGCGACTACGGCGCCGGGAAGTCGGCGATGAGCCAGCGGCTCACCTACGGGCTCTGCGAGGAGGGCCACACGGTCACGATGCTGTCGACCGAGCTGACGGTCGGGAGCTTCCTCGACCAGATGCACTCGCTCTCCTACGACATGGTCGATCACATCCTGAACGAGCAGTGCCTGTTCCTGCACGCCGACATCGGCGACACCAACACGCTGACCGGCGGCGACGACGGCGGCGAGCGCAAGGAGCTGCTCAAGCGCCTGATGGAGGCCGAGGTGATGTGGTCGACGGACGTCATCATCATCGACACCTTCGACTCGATCCTGCGCAACGACCCCAAGTTCGAGGCG
>JBDGSW010000082.1:0-32197 GCA_042217345.1 Haloarculaceae archaeon | reverse complement strand
CGGGCGTGACGGGATTCGAACCCGCGATCGAGGGGTTAGGAACCCCTCGCCCTGTCCACTAGGCCACACGCCCTACTCCCCGTTCACACCGGTCGCGAAAAAACCGTTGCCCTTCCGCGCAAGACCTTTCCCGCCGTCATCCGAGGCCCTACCATGGAGAAAGTCGCGCTCGAGGACGTCCGCATCGAGAACAACCCCCTGAAGGTCCACTCGGTCCGGAAACCGCTCTCGGACGCCCTCGGCACCGAGGACACCGCGTGTAACTACTTCGAGCTACAGCCCGGCGAGTCGTTCTCCGGCGGGATGCACCGCCACCACGACCAGGAGGAACTGTTCTACGTCCTGGAAGGGACGGCGACGTTCGAGACGCCCGAGGAGACCGTGGACGTGCCCGCGGGCGGGTGTATCCGCTTCGAGCCCGGCGAGTACCAGACCGGGGGCAACGAGAGCGACGAGCTAGTGCGGGGATTCGCGATGGGGGCACCCGGAGCCCGACACGACTGGTCGGAGATCGACGCGCTGTTGCCGTGCCCCGACTGCGGCACCGAGACCGACCACCAGATGGAACTGACCGACGATGGCCGCTTCGGGTTCACCTGTCGCGAGTGCGGCCGCGAGCAGTGAGGACGGGGGCGACGCAACGACCGATTGGTGGCCTGTTAATTCCCAATTACTTTTACGTCCGGTCGTCGAAGTGAGCACAGACCCTGGGGGGTCGACAATGTCGGGGGACGGGGACAATCACAGACTGGGGGGTACAGCGATCGCCAGCGACGAGCGCGGCGTGTCACAGACCGTGGGCGCGGTCCTGATCGTCGCGATCGGCGTCATGCTCGTCGCGTTCTCGGTGACGATGCTGACCGGCTTCGGCGGCGACACCGCCGGGCCGGCCCGGGCGGCGACCGACGTCGAGACCGGGCCGAGCGGCGTGACGGTCGAGTTGCAGGCGGTCGACCGGGCCGACGCGATCGCGATCAAACGCAACGGCGAGGTGGTAAAGCGCATCACGTCGCCGACGGCTGGCACGACCGCCGTCGTCAACGCGAGCCAGCTCTCACCCGGCGACGAGCTCACGGTCGTCGGCGAGAACGACGGCCAGGAGTTCGTCCTCGACAGCTACTCGGTCGGGAACCTCGATTTCGACGTCGGGTCGCTACCGGCGCCGTCGGGCGACACCGGGCCGTCGTACGCCGGCGACAGCGGACAGTGGCAGCCGGGCGGTGACGGTCGGTACGGACAGGTCGCGAGCGGGGGCGACGACGGCGTGTACGCGGGGGGCGACGACGGGACCGTGACCCGGCTGGGCGACGGCGAGAACGCGACGAACTGGACGGCGTCGGTCGGTGACGCCCCGATCACGGAGCTGACGGGCGAGGACGGTGGGGCGGTCGTGGGAACTGCGGACGAAACAGTCGCGCGCGTGACCGCGTTGGGAACGGTGGCCTGGCGGGTCGATCCGACCGCCGACGTCGCGGCGGTCGAGAACGCAACTGTGGCGGACGTGGCGGTCGGCGCGGACGGGACGACCTATGCGGCGGTCCAGTCGGCCCACGGCGCCGGCTACGCGATCGCGACGGTGGCGTCCAACGGAACGGTCACGTCGACCGTCGAGTCGGCCGACGCGCTCGAACGCGTCGCCGTTGCCGCCGACGGCAGGACCTACGCCGTGTCGACGGCCCCGGGAACCGACGACAGACGGCTCCAGGAGATCGCCGCGAACGGAACGGTTACGGCGACGCGGACGCTGGCGCGGCCGGTGAGCGCGCTCGCGGCCGCCGGGGATCGCGTCGTCTACGGGCTGGGCCCGACCCCGAGCCGCGACGGCACCGTCGTCGGCCTCGCCGCGGACGGCACTGTCGCGTGGCGGTACGACGTCGCGGGCAACCTTTCGGCGTCGGCCCTGGCGGTCAACGGCAGCCGGACCGTCGTCGGCCTGGCAGCAGACGGGGCGATCGGCGTCGACAACGTGATCGGCCTGGACGCGACCGGCACGGAGACGTGGACGCAGCAGCTGTCGGTGACCCGCGCCGGCGTGCAGTGTGGACTGACGATCGAAGGGCTCACCGTCGAGAACGGGACCGTCTACGCCGCGAGCGACGGGCGAGTGTTCCGCCTGGACGCCACCTGAATCGGGCCGGCGGCGAGCATCCGTGCTCCTCGCAACACGTTAATTCACCGCACGGCGGCCAGCAACAAATTATTTGAGGGAGAACCGCCGACTTTCGAACGCAACATGGCCGAAGCGGAACGGGGTCACAGCCCGGAGGAAGGAGAGGTGGAATCGGACGACGACGCGGATCGGGAGCTGCCGTCCCCCGGCGGCCTCCGCGGCATGGTCTGATCCGCGCTCGCGCTGTGCGTCCCGCCGGGCCGGGACGAACCACATCCCCCGACCATTCTTCGACGTCTCACTCCGGCCGAGGAGCGGGGGCGCCGTCGGCGGAGGAGACGCCTAGTCGACGTCCGGGAACAGCGACGCGACCTCGGGGTCGTCCTCGACGAGCGCGTACTGACCGTCGGTTTCGGTGAGGCGGTCGTGCGCGCGCAGGTGCTCGAGGTGTGCGTAGGCCTCGCCCGGGCCGTGGAGGACGTGAATGCCAGAGAGATCGCCGAACAGCTCGGCGCTGACAGTCCAGGCGTCGGCGGACTCGCGATCGGCGAGGACACCCAGGACGCGCTCGGTCCGCTCGTGGTGGTGGTGGATAATCTCGCTCGCGCGTGCGGCCGGGTCGTCGATCGGGTCGCGGTGGCCGGGCCAGCCCACGACCGGGTCGCGCTCGACGATCGTCGCCAGCGTGTCGAGGTACTGCTCGAGCGGACGCTCGGTCCTGACGTCGGCGCCGCCGACGTTGGGCGTGTACTCCGGGAGGAGTGCGTCGCCGGTGAACAGCTCTTCGCCCTCGGGGGTCTCCCGAAGGAAGCCCGAGAGCCCGACCGTGTGACCCGGGAGGTGGACGGCGGTCAACGTCTCCCCGCCCGCCGCGAGCTCGTCGCCGTCGGTGAACTGCTCGACGGCCGTCGGGTCGCCCACGATCTCCTCGCTGGCACCGAACAAGCGTCGCAGCTCGTCGCGCTTTTCCTCGGGCATGCCCCAGGCCGCGAACAGCTGTTCGCGGCGGTCGTCCACGGCGGCCAGCGCCTCGGCGCCGCCCTCGACCATCGGAGCGTCGCCCTCGTGGACGAACACCGACGCGTCGCTGTCCTCCTGGAGAGTGCTGACGAGCCCGGCGTGGTCGGCGTGAAAGTGCGTCAGGAGGATCCGATCGAGGTCCGAGACCGAGACGCCCGCCGCCGCCATGGCGTCGACGAGCTGCTCGCGCGTGTCCGCCTCGGCCGCGCCGGTGTCGACCAGCGTGACTGGCTCGGCGTCGGCGAAGAGGTACGCGTTGTTCTGCCCCTCGAAGAAGCGGTTTTCGAGTTGGATGCGCTTCACGCCTGTCCCCCCGTGCGGTCCGCCGGGGCCGGCGTCGCTGCGCGGCCGCCGGCGACGCCCGGCGCGAGCGCGACGGTGGCGCCGTCTACGAGGCTCGTCTCCGCGCCGGCAAGCTCGCGGACGTTCACGTCGTCGACCAGCACGTTGACGTTCGGTCTGACGTCGCCGTCGCCGTCGAATACCAGCGGAGCGACGCCGTCGTATTCCGCCGTGAACCGCCGGAGGGCCTCGCCGACGGTCGCCTCTTCCGGGAGCGAAAGCCCGGCCTCCTTGCGACCGGCGGCGTCACGGATCGTCGCGTAACAGACGAACGTTACGTCCATGTCGGTCATCGGGGCTGCACGCCGCATAAGGCCATCGCCTCGATCGAACGCCGTTAGGTGTACCGGGGTCGTGATTTATTGCTGGAAGGAAAATAACTAATGGACTCCCGAGGATGGTAACCCCATGGCAATCGTCCGTGCCGCCCGAGAGCGCTTCGAGGACCTCCCGGGCTACGACTACGACGTCCAGTACGCGAACGTCGCCGACGAGCGCGCCGACGAGGACCTGGAGATGGCGTACGTCGACGAACCCGGCGACGGCGAGGAGACGTTCCTCTGCCTGCACGGCGAGCCGACGTGGTCGTACCTCTACCGGAAGATGCTCCCCGTGCTCGCCGAACGGGGCCGCGTCGTCGTGCCGGACCTCATCGGGTTCGGCCAGTCGGACAAGTGGACCGACCAGGACGACTACACCTACGAGTCGATGTACGACACGGTCGAGCGCTTCGTCGAGCGCCTGGACCTCACGGACGTCACGCTGGTTTGCCAGGACTGGGGCGGCCTGCTCGGGCTGCCGGTCGCGGCGAACAATCCCCAGCGCTTCGCCAGGCTCGTCCCGATGAACACGGGGCTGCCGGACGGCACGCAGGGCATGCCCGACGTCTGGCACGACTTCAAGGACATGGCCGCGAACGCACCCGACTTCGACATCGGCCAGCTGGTCGACGGCGGCTGTCTCTCCGAGCTGGACGACGACGTCGTCGACGCCTACCGCGCGCCGTTCCCCGACGAGGAGCACATGGCCGGCGCGCGGATCATGCCCAGTCGGGTCCCGATCGAGCCCGACATGGGGGGCGCCGACGTGATCGGCGACGCGCGCGAGACGTTCGGCGAGTGGGAGAAACCGGTGTTCGTGCTGTTCTCCGATTCGGATCCGATCACGCACGGCTCGCGCGACGACCTGCGTAGCCTGTTCCCCACCGCGGACGAACAGCCCGACGAGTGGGTCGAGGGCGGCGCGCACTTCCTGCAGGAGGACGTCGGCGAGACGGTCGCCGAGGAGATCGTCGCGTTCGTCGACCGGACCTGACTACTGCTCGGCGGCGACCGGTTCGATCTCCTCGCCGTACTTCGTCCGGAACTCGCCGATGAGCTGGCCGATCATCGCGTACCAGTCGTTGAGCAACCGCTGCATCTCGTCGGCGACTTCGTCCGGATCGGTCGGATAGTAGACGTGGTAGTACCCGCCCTGGTCGTAGTTGATCTGCTCCTTCTGGATGAGGCCGGTCTGGAGCAGGCGCTGGATCGACCGGTAAGCCGTCGAGCGCTCGCGGTCGACGCGCTCGGCCACCTCGTCGACCGTCAGGGCTTCCTCGCTGGCCGCGAGCGTCCGAAAGCACTCCCGGTCGAGTTCCTTGAGCCCGTGGAGACACTCCAGCAGGCCCTCGCACTGCATGTCCTGTCTGAGCAGTTCCGCCATCGACTCTACCATACGCGCCTATAAGTGCCGTGTCACAAAAAGAGTTTGCATGAGACGCGCAACACTCTCTGCGAACCGTTGGCAGTGTCGCGCGGCGGAGCGGGGCGGACCGACGTGTCGGCCGCTCAGACCAGCAGCTGGATGTCGGCGTCGGCCATCCGCTCGAGGGCGGTGGCGGCGCCGACGCCGACGGTGACGCCGTCGTAGAAGTCGCCCTCGTCGTAGTCCATCAGCTCGATGGTCATCTGACAGGCCTGCATCTCGACGCCCATGTCGAAGCAGGTGCCCAGCAGCTCCTCGATGCTGGCGGTCTCGTTGTCGTCGATCTTCCGGCGCATCATCGTCGTCGTGACCCGGTCCATCCCCGGGATCGACGCGATGGCGTTGGGCACCGGCATGTTGGGGTTGCCGACGGCGCTGAGCTTGAGGTTCTTCGAGCGCTCCTCGTGGAGGATGTCCAGGCCCCAGAAGGTGTGGAACAGGGTGACGTCCCAGCCGAAGGCTGCCGCGGTCGAGGCCAGAATCAGCGGCGGGTAGGCCATGTCGAGGGTGCCCTTCGTGGCGATGATGACCATCGACTTGCCGTCGTCGTCGGTCCCGGACTCGACATCGGCGAGCGTCTCCTCGAGCTCGTCGACGCGCGCCTGCAGCGCTGCGAGGTCGGCGTCGTCCGCGGCGGCCGCGCCGCCGGAGTCGGTCCCGTCGTCGGCCCCCGTGCTCATTCGTCCACCCTGACGTAGTGCGCGTAGACGGTCTCGCCGCCGTCCTCGCGCTCCTCCTGATCGACCAGCGTCACGCCGTCCGTGCCGGCCGCCCAGCCGTCGATGTCGCTCATGCTCCCAGAGTCCGTCGCCAGGACCGCCAGCAGGTCGCCCGCCGAGAGGTCGTCGACGGCCTGCTTGGTCTTGACGACCGGCATCGGGCAGGACAGTCCCTTCACGTCCAGCGTCTCCGTGACGTCTGATTCGAGACTCATGTGTTGTCGTCGTCGTACAATACTGGGGACGGCATTGATAATTGTGTCGGTTACAGCCACAACCGGTTGCCCCCCGAACGTGAACTCCGTCGACTACTCCGCCAGACGATGGGGTGTGACAGTAGTGTATTGTGCACTAGCCGTACTACTATGCAAATCCTTTTGGGAGCCGGGCGAATACCCACGCCCGACAGATGCACCGCAACGACCAGAGCGCCGGGCCGACGTCACGGGTGATCGAGCCGTGATCGGCGCGGAGCTGTTCCCGAACGGCATCGCGAGTTACGCCATCGGCGGCGCGTTCATCGGCGCCGGCTCGGCGTTCATCTACCTGACCACCGGCATCATCGCGGGCGCGAGTACGTTCCTGGAGTCGACGCTGTCGTACGTCTCCGGGCAGGCCCGCTTCAACCGCGGGACGTACCTGGACAGCCGCGACTGGCGACTGGTGTTCACCGCCGGCATCGTCCTGGGTGCGGCGGTCTACGCCCTGTTCGTCCGCGGTGGCGCGTGGTCGGCTCCGACCGACGTCCAGTGGTGGCGCCTGTTCGGCGGCGGCATCCTCGTCGGCGTCGGCACCCGCGTCGGGAAGGGCTGCACCTCGGGCCACGGGGTCTGCGGCGTCGGCTCGATGTCGTCGACATCGATCGTGAACGTGGCGACGTTCATGGCCGTCGCGATCGGCACGGCCCAGCTCGTCATGGCACTGGGGGTCCAGCCTTGAGCGACCGCGGACTCGCGTTCTACGGGTCAGTCCTCGTCGGCGGGCTCATCTTCGGCTTCGGGCTCGGGTACAGCCGCATGGCCCGCCCGGAGGTCGTGCTGGACTTCCTGCAGTTCCAGGACTTCGGACTGCTGTTCGTGATGGGCGGGGCGGCCGTCATCTCGGGGATCGCCTTCTTCGTCGGGTCGCGGTTCCTCGGGCGCGCGCCGCTCACCGGGACGGCCTACACGCGCCGGCTGAAGTCCTTCGACCGCAACGTCGTCGTCGGCGGCGCCGTCTTCGGCGTCGGGTGGGGCCTGTCGGGCATCTGCCCGGGGGCCGCCTACGCCAGCCTCGGCGTCGGCAACCTCCCGATCCTCTGGGCGATCGCCGGCATGTTCCTCGGCGCCTACGCCCAGGGGCTGTGGCGCTCGCGTCGGGCGTCCGCACCGAGCGACAACGACCCCTCGACCGCGGACTGACCGACCCGGCTCTTCTCCCCTCCTCTCGACTTCGCCCCCACAGCCCTCGCTCCGTCGCCCCGCGTAGCCATCCATAACGTATGCATCTCCATCAGTTCGTTACGCAGATATAGTATTGTGCGTTCGACCCAAAACAGTTACAACCACCCTCCGTCTACGATCTGCTGTAAATGTTCGACACGAATGCACTACCGTCCCGCTGGGTGAGAGGTCGTGTTCGGCGTTGAGACGCTCTCGGGGCCGTCGCACGCGGCAGCCATCGTCGCGCTGGTCTTCGGCGAGGCCCTGGCACTGTACGTCGGGTACGGCACGATCCAGAGCGCGTTCAGTCGACGACTGACCGGCGTGCTGGAGGGACGATGCGCACTCGCCGAGGCACTCGTCGGTGACTGCGCCGAGGCCTGATCGGTCCCGACGACCCCGCTGTACTGACTCGAACGACCGCGACTCCCCCACGACACCTTTTCCCGTCCACTCCTTCCGTCCCGGGAACACCACCGCTCGCTCCCTGTGAGCCACAGCGAGGCGACCCGTCCGCGATCGACGTCGCGCGCACGGAGGCTGGCAGTCGATGCACCGCCACGGTCGGCCCAGTGCCGCTGACGGTGTCAGTCGGCCCACTGTCCATGATGGCCGACTCACCGTCGTTCGTCGTGTCCTCGCGTCGGCGTGGGTGTCACGGAGATCGCGGCGAGTTGGAGAGCGAGCGGCGGTGGGGCGCCAGCCACGTCACACGCGAAACCAGCCGGTTGTCGGGGGTCGTCGGTCAGCAGAGCCGGTCGTGGGACGATCGCGTGGAAGAAGAGCGGACCGCAGGACCCGAGTGAAAGCGGACCCGCGGTCAGAGCGCGCGGGTCTCGGTCGCCGCGCGTTCGGCGCGCAGCTCGCGGACGGCCGAGAGCACGACGGCGCCACTGACGAGGATTGCGGCGCCGAAGATGAGCGCGATGCTCAGCGTCTGCAGGGCGTCGATCCCGTAGGCGTTGCTCAGATTCTTGCTGGCGACGGCCAGGCTGCCGGCGAGCAACATCGCGGCGAAGTAGCTCTTGATGTCGTCCTCGTCGACGAGGCTCGTCGCCGAGGCGCCGATGCGGGCGCCCAGGGCGCTCCCGCCGAGCAGCGCCGCGACGACGGGGACGTTCACGAACCCGGACTGGGCGTAGGTGAACGCCCCGAACGCGCCGGAGAGGGTGATCTGGAGGATGTCGGTGCCGACCGCGACGGCGGCGGGCACGCCGAAGCCGTACATCATCGCCGGCATCAGCAGGAAGCCGCCGCCGACGCCGAGGATGCCCGACAGCACGCCGATGGCGAACCCGGTGACCAGGATCACCCACAGCGAGACCGACGAGCCGCCGTTGAGCGACAACATCGGGGGGATCCGGACGTTCTGGAGGTGGCGGGCGATCCCGCCGTCCTCGTCGTCGTCGGACTCGGTCCAGGCGTCCCGGAGAGTGACCAGGCCGACGGCGGCCAGCAGGCCGACGTAGGCGACGCTGATGAACAGATCGAGCGCCCCGAGGTCGCTCAGGAACTCGATGACGTGTTTGCCGACCTCGATGCCGCTGGTCATGCCGACGACCATCAGCGCGGCCAGCTTGTAGTCGACCTGGCCGAGCCCGCGGTGGCGCAGCGCGCCGATGACGGACGTCCCGAAGACGAACGCCAGCCCGCTGCCGACCGCGACCTCGGAACGGAAGCCCATGACGAGCAGCGCCGGCGTCACCAGGAACGACCCGCCCATCCCGAAGAAGCCGAACAGGGTGCCGATGAGCAGGCCGAAGACGACGAACAGCGCGATCGTCTCCGTCGTGATCGCCACCATCAGCGACACACCCCGCGCGTGCGAGCGGCGGTCGCGTCGGCCATCATTCTTCCGTCTCCCCCGCAACCGCGTCGATCATCGCCGAACCGAACGCGCGTTCGGCCGCGCCGTAGGTCACGTACAACACTCCGGCCTCGCCGAGGACCGCACCGACCATGACGGCCGCCCGTGCCGATCCGCCGAGCGATTCAACGCCGAACATGTGTCCTCACCTGTGCCGTTGGTCTTGTGGACGTTGTGGAATTCTGCACGGGCGACCCTACTCGGGCGCGTGTCTTAATTGTTTTGCACACGGCTCACAATACCATCGCCACGCCGAGCGATGCCATCAGGCGCCGGGTTCAGGGGGTTCAGCGGCGGTTTCGGCGGCGTCGGGGTCGCTGTCCTCTCGAGTCGTGGGGGGCTGCCGGCGGAACTGCGCGATACAGCCGTCGATCGTGCGGTACCAGTCGTTCAACGACGCCTGCATCTCCTCTGCGACCTCACTGGGGTCGATCAATGCGTAGACGTGACAGTACCCGCCGTCCTCGTAGTTCACCTGTGCCTTCTCGACCAGACCCGCCTCCGCCAGGCGCGTGAGCGAGCGGTAGGTCGTCGTCCTGTCGCGGTCGACCGCGGACGCGACCGCGTCCACGGTCAGGGGTTCATCGGCGCGCGCGAGCGCCCGGTACACCGCCTCGTCGAGCTCGTGCAGGCCGAAGAAACACGGCAGGAGGTCCTCGCAGACGACGTCCGAGCGCAGATAGTCGCGAATCGAGGTCACCATGCCGATCGGACCTACGAACCGCACGTACATAATGTATTGCCCGAACATTACAATTCAGCACCGTGGTAGCCCAGGCGTAGCGCCGCGACAAGCGATAGGCGGCCCATAAACGGAGAATATCGGCCGCCATCGCGAGGAAGTGGGTCGGCAGTGCCGCCACAGTGTATTGCACTGACTGCGCAAGATATAAAACACAGGGTGGCCAACGTAGCGACGACGCATGAACACCGACGACTTCCCGACGCCCGACGTCGAGGTCGACAGTCTGACCCCGCGCGAGCTGAAGACGCGCATCGACGACGGCGAGGACGTCACGATCCTGGACGCCCGCATGGAGAGCGACTTCGAGGAGTGGCACATCGAGGGCGACACCGTCGACATCGCGAACGTCCCGTACTTTCACTTCCTGGAGGACGAGGTCGACGACGAGATCCTCGCGCAGGTCCCCGAGGGATCGCCGCTGGTGGTCCTCTGTGCGAAGGGCGGCGCCAGCGAGTACGTCGCCGGTACGCTCGCAGAGGCGGACCGCGACGTGGTCCACCTCGAGGAGGGCATGAACGGCTGGGCGCGCATCTACGAGCGCGCCGAGGTCACCCGCTACGACGGCCCGGGGACCGTCTACCAGTACCAGCGACCATCCAGCGGCTGCCTGGCGTACCTCGTCGTCTCCGACGGCGAGGCGGCCGTGATCGATCCGCTCCGCGAGTTCACCGAGCGCTACGCGGACGCCGCCGCGGACCTGAACGCCGATCTCGTCTCCGCCTTCGACACGCACGTGCACGCCGACCACATCAGCGGCGTGCGCGAACTGGACCACGAGGGGGTGACCGGCGTCATCCCCGCCGCCGCCGAGCCCCGTGGCGTGGTCTACGCCGACGAACTCGAGAGCGCCGCCGACGGCGACGTCTACACGGTCGGCGACGTCGAGATCCAGGCGATCCACACGCCCGGCCACACCACCGGGATGACCTCCTACCTGATCGGCGACTCCCTGCTCACCACCGGCGACGGTCTGTTCGTCGAGAGCGTCGCCCGCCCCGACCTCGAGGAGGGCGACGAGGGCGCGCCGGACGCCGCCCGCCAGCTCTACGAGACGCTCCAGACCGAGGTGTTGGCCCTCGACGACGACGTGCTGATCGGCGGCGCGCACTTCAGCGACGCGGCCGACCCGGCAGACGACGGCACCTACACCGAGACCATCGGCCGGCTGGTCGAGACCATGGACGCGCTGTCGGTCGACGAGGCCGAGTTCGTCGAGATCGTCCTCGCGGACATGCCGCCGCGGCCGGCCAACTACGAGGACATCATCGCGACCAACCTCGGCCAGCACGAGGCCGACGACGAGGAGGCCTTCGAGCTCGAACTCGGTCCGAACAACTGCGCCGCCAGCCAGGACTCGCTGACCGGCGACTGATCCGCGCGTCCGCTCGTAGTCGCCCTGCACCCTCTGTTTTGGATCCGTCACACACAACCGTTAACCAGCCGCGGCGCAAATCCGAGCGTAACTGATGGCAGGCGACGACGAACGGGACGAACGTGACCCACCCGATCCGTCGGCGACCGGTTCCGCCGACGCTCCTAACCGCTCACGAACCGACGCGGTCCGCGCCGACGGCGCGGTCGCCGCCGATCCGCGGGTCGGCGAGGGACTGCTCGACACCGAGATGGGACCCAGTTCCGCCATGGCCCACCTCTACCGTGGCGAGATCCACCGCATGAAGCTGTGGCGCGAACGCCTGGACCGGACGACCAACTGGGCGGTGATCCTCATGGCCGCGGTGCTCACGTGGGCGTTCTCCAGCGAGTCGAACCCCCACTACGTGATCCTCGTCGGCGACGCCGCCGTCGCGATGTTCCTGTTCATCGAGGCGCGGCGCTATCGCGCCTACGACGTCTGGCGCTCGCGAGTCCGGCACCTCCAGCAGCACGTCTGGGCGGTCGGGCTGGACCCCGCGACCGAACTCGCGGACGACGACTGGCGCGCGGAACTGGCCGAGGACTACCGGCTGCCGACGCTGAAGATCTCGACCGAGGAGGCGATCGCCCACCGGCTGCGGCGGGTGTACTTCCCGCTTTTCACCGTGCTCAACGGCGCGTGGATCCTGCGCGTGACGGCGTTCGCCCAGCAGTCCTGGCCCGACAGCGCAGCCGTCGGGTCGATCCCGGGCACGGCCGTCACGGCGATCGTCGTCGTGGCGTACCTGGGGGCGCTGTACCTGTGTTGTCGCCCGCGGACCTGGCACACCCGCGGCGAGTTGCTCGAGGAGGACCTCCGCCAGGACCGCGGCCGGCCGGACACCGACTCGTAAGGGCCGGTCGGGACTTGGCCTCGCGCACGCCAGCCCGAGGCAGTCCCGTCCGCTGGCGTGACGGCAGAACTATTGGGCGGCCGGCGGACGGTACGACCGAATGGGTTGGCACAGCGACACCGTCGCCGACGTGTTCGACTCGCTGGAGACGGACGCCGACGGCCTCTCGCAGTCCGAAGCCGCCGAGCGGCTGGCCGAACACGGCCCTAACGAGATCCGGGCCGCCGAGTCGGTCTCGCCCCTGGCGGTGTTCGTCTCGCAGTTTCGCGACGGACTGGTGTACCTGCTCGTGCTGGCGGCCGTCCTGGCGGTCGCCGTCGGCTTCCTCCCGGGACAGGAACCCGAGTACGTCGACGCCGCACTCATCGCGTTCATCCTGCTGGCCAACGGCGTGTTCGGGTTCGTCCAGGACTACCGCGCCCAGAAGTCGATCGAGGCGCTGCGCGAGCTGTCGACGCCCGAGGCGACGGTCGTCCGCGCGGGCGAACACCGGACCGTAGACGCCGAGGAGCTGGTCCCCGGTGACGTGATCGTCGTCGAGCAGGGCGACGCAGTCCCGGCCGACGCCCGCGTCGTCGAGGAGAGCGGCCTCGAGACCTCCGAGGCGGCGCTGACCGGCGAGAGCGCGTCCGTCGAGAAGGCCCCCGAGCCCGTCCCCGCGGACGCGCCCCTGGCCGAGCGCTCGAACCTAGTGTTCATGAACACGACGGTCGCGCGCGGTCGCGGCCGGGCCGTCGTCGTCGAGACGGGCATGGACACGGCCGTCGGCGACATCGCCGGCCAGCTCGAGGAACCCACCGGCGACGAGACTCCCTTCCAGGCCGAGATCGACCGCCTCGGCCGCCAGATCGGCGTCGGCGTCGTCGCGCTCATCGTCCTGATCGCCGCCGTCCAGTTCCTCGTCACGGGGACCGATCCGATCACCGTTCTGCTCGTCGGCGTGACGCTAGCGGTCGCGGCCGTGCCGGAGGGGCTGCCCGCGGTCGTCACGTTCACGCTCGCGCTCGGCTCGCGCACGCTCTTGGAGCGCAACGCCCTCGTGCGGCGCCTGCCAGTCGTCGAGAGCCTGGGGTCGGTCGACGTGATCGTCACCGACAAGACCGGGACGCTGACCGAAAACCGGATGACGGTCACGCGCGGGTTCGCCGGCGACACGGTCTTCGAGACGACGACCGACGACGGCCGGCGGTTCGAGCCCGACCCACAAGCGGGCGGCCTGGACGAGGCCCTGCGCTGCGGCGCGATCTGCAACAACGCCCAGCGAGCGCCCGCGGACGCGGACGACGACTACCTGGGCGATCCGACAGAGGTGGCCGTCCTCGCGGCGGCCCACGGGGCGGACGTCGACCCCGCCGTCGAGCGCGTCCGCGAGGTCCCCTTCTCCTCGGAGCGAAAGCGCATGACCGTCGTCGTCGACGAGGGCGACGGCCCCGTCGCCTACACCAAGGGCGCGCCCGCGGTGGTGCTCGAGCGCTGCGACCGCGTGCTCGTCGACGGCGAGGCGGTTCCCCTGACCGAGGACCGGCGCGAGGCCATCCGCGCCCGGGACGACGCGTTCGCCGACGACGCCCTGCGCGTGCTCGGGTTCGCGCGCCGTGCCGTCGCCGATCCCGACGCAGCCGACGAGGAGATCGAGTCCGACCTCGTGTTCCTGGGCCTGCTCGGGATGGTCGACCCGCCCCGGGCGGAGGTCCACGAGGCGGTCGCCGACTGCCGGGACGCGGGCATCCGCGTGGTGATGGCCACCGGCGACAACCTCGCGACGGCGCGGGCGAACGGCAGCCAGATCGGCTTCGACCCCGAGGGCGCCATGACCGGCCAGGAGTTCGCCGCGGCCAGTCCGGAACAGCAGGACGACGCCGTCGAGGACGTCGAGGTGTTCGCCCGGACCGAGCCGTCGCATAAAGTGCGGATCCTCAGGGCGTTACAGGACAACGGGCACGCGGTCGCGATGACGGGCGACGGCGTCAACGACGCGCCCGCGCTGCGCAACGCCGACGTCGGCATCGCCATGGGCCAGCGAGGGACCGACGTCGCTCGCCAGGCCGCGGACGTGATCCTCCAGGACGACAACTTCGTCACGATCCGCGACGCCGTCGCGGAGGGCCGGGGCATCTTCGACAACGTCCGCACCTTCGTCAACTACCTGCTGTCGGCCAACGCGGGCGAGGTTTTGGTCGTGTTCTTCGGCGTCCTGCTGGGCGGCCTGCTGTTCCCCGCGCTGTTCGCCGGCGGTGCCGCCACGGGCCTGGTCCTCACGCCGGTGATGTTGCTGTGGATCAACCTCGTGACCGACGGCCTGCCCGCGCTGGCGCTGGGTGCGGACCCGAAGGCGCCCGACGTCATGGACCGGCCGCCGCACGCGGCCGGCGAGTCGATCATCGACGCGCGGGTAGCCGGCTCCGTGCTCGGCATCGGCCTCGTGATGACGATCGTCGGCCTCGGCGTGTTCTTCGGGCGTCTGTCGGCGACCGGCTCGCTCGTGCGCGCCCAGACCACGCTGTTTACGTTCCTCGTCGTGATCGAGCTGGCGCGCATCCAGCTGATCCGCCAGCGCTTCGGCAAATCGCCGCTGTCGAACCCCTGGCTGGTCGGCGCAGTGGCCGCGACGCTGGCCGTCCAGCTGGCAGTGCTGTACACGCCGGTCAACGGGCTGTTCGGGATCGTCCCCCTGGGGATGGCCGACTGGGAGTGGATCGCCGGCGGGTTCGTCGCCTTCGTGGCGCTGAACCTGCTGGTGGTGCTCGCGCTCGACCGCCTGCTACCCGGGCAACAGGACGTTGATCGCGGCGACGACCAGCCCCGCCAGGCCCATGCGCGCGCCGGCGACCAGCGGGGACTGCTCGGAGATGCTCCCCATGTAGGCGCCGAAGGCGAACAGCAGCCCGACGCCGAGCGCGATGGCGAGTAGCGTCGCCTGCAGCATCGAGAACACGTCCGTCGCGAAGAGGTAGGGCGCGATTGGAACGAGAATGCCCAGCAGCGGGCCGACGCCGCTCATGACGGCGTTGAGCCGGCGGCGTTCGCGCTGGCGGTCCTCGACGCGCGTCTCGGTCAAGTCCGCGAGCATCGCCGCCTCCACCTCCGCGAGTTCGATGCGCTTTTCGGCGCGCTCGATCTCCCAGACGCTCCAGACGCCGGAGGTCGCCAGGCCGACGGCCGCGCCGACGCCGACCTTCACGACGATCGCCCCCTCGGGGACGCCCGAGAGGTACGAGCCAAAGGCGACGCCGACGCTGGTCAGCGCGCCGTCGAACCCGTTCGAGACGAAGTAGCGCCGCGAGATCGGGTCGAAGTGGCGCCCCACCCACTCGTGGATCCGGGAGACGACCATCAGTCCTGGGGGGTCTCGCCGGCCTCGACGACGCGGTCGCCGGCGGCCACCTCGTCGATGAAGTGGACCGACGCCCCGAAGCCCTCGATGACCTCCCGGAGGGCCGCCAGGTCGACGTCCTCGCCCTCGACGGTCAGCTTCACGTTCTCGACCTTGCGGTCGATCTCGACGAGCGCGAGGTTCGCCCCGTCGACCCCCTCGCAGTCGACGACTCGGGCTGCCAGCTCTGGGACGTCTGGCTCGTGCGGTTTCAGTACGTCGAGCACCAGTCGGCGGAACCGCGCCATGTCCGCCTTTCGACCCCCCGCCAGGAAAAACGACCGGTCCTACCCGTCGGCGCCCTCGGCCAGCTGCTCGTAGCGGTCGACGAACCGCGAGCGACAGGAGGGACAGCAAAACTGGTAGACGGTGCCGTCCAGCGTCTCGGTCTCGCCCTCCGCGGTCACCGTGTTGCCGCACTCGGCGCACTCCGGGGCCAGCTCCGCGTCACCGAGTGACGGCGTCCACGCGGCGTCGGTCAGGAGGTCCACCTCGTAGTCGGCGACGGCCCCGAGGTCGATCGCCTCGGCCAGCAGCGACCGGACGTCCGCGTCGGGCACCGTCGCGGTGAACACCACGCGCTCGTCGGCGGTGGTGAAGCAGTGCTCGATCGCGTCGAGCTCGGCGAGCGCGTCCGCGACCGCCGGCGTCCGGCCCGGTTCGACGGTCACGTCGACGAGGACCGGGACCCCCTCGCGCAGCATCGAGCGGTCGACGTCCACGGTGAACCCACGCAGGAGCCCGATCTCCCGGAGGCGATCGACCCGGTCGGACACCGCCGGCGGCGAGAGGTCGACCCGGTCGGCGATGTCGCTGTACGGCCGGCGGCTGTCCTCGAGCAGCAGCGAGAGGATCTCGCGATCCGTGTCGTCCAGCCCGCGCATTGCCAGCCATTGGCGCCCGGGCGACAAAAGCCCTTCCGGGCGAGGCGGGCTAGCGGCCCAGTTCGTAGAACTCGGGGTTCGGTCGCATGTCCGCGAGGTGGGCCATCCGGTTCGAGAGGTTGTAAAACGAGGTGACGGAGCCGATGTCCCAGATCGCCTTCCGGCTGTAGCCGTGGTCGAGCAGTTCCTGGAAGTCGTCCTCGTCGACGGCGGCGGCGTCCTCGGTGACCTTCACGGCGAAATCCAACATTGCGCGGTGGGCCTCGGAGATCTCGGCGGTCCGGTGGTTGGTCGCGAGCTGTTCGGCCAGCCGGGGCGCCTCGGCGTAGATGCGCACGAGCGCCCCGTGGGCGACGACGCAGTACAGGCAGTCGTTGACGCCGCTGATCGCCACGACGATCATCTCGATCTCCTCGCGTTCCAGCGCCGTCTCCTCCAGCAGCGCGTCGTGGAAATCGAAGAAGGCGCGGGCCTGCTCGGGTCGGTAGCCCATCGCGAGGAACACGTTCGGCGTAAAGCCCGCGCGCTCGGTCTCCTCCGCGACGCGCTCGCGCAGGTCGTCCGGGAGGTCCTCGACGTCCGGGACGGGGAACCGCGTCATCGCCTCGGTCTCGTCTGTCATGCACCCACACGCGAGCGCCACGGACAAAGACGTTTGCTCGGCCGAACCGACCGATCCGAAGCGTCCCGGCGGCGCTCCTGTCTCTTTCCCAGACAGTCCCGACGGACAGAATTGTTATGGCAATCGATCGCATGAACACGAGTATCATGGAGCACTACCGAGGCGAGCCCCTCCGTCACGTCGGCGACCTTCCCGCCATGGCCGCCGAGCGATACCCCGATAGCACCGCCTTCGTCTTCCAGGGCCTGGAGACGACCTACGCCGAACTCGACGCGGACGCGAACCGCATCGCCAACGTCCTCCGGTCGCACGGCGTCGATTCGGGCGAGCGCGTGGGCCTGTTCGTCCCGAACACGCCGCGGTTCCCGAAGGCGTACTTCGGCGCGATCCGCGCGAGCGCGGTGCCGATCCCGCTGAACCTGCGGATGGACCCGGAGACGCTGGTGTTCGTCCTGAACGACTCCGACGTCGACCACCTGATCGGGTCGCCGCTGCTCGCGAACGAGGTCCAGGAGATCGCGGCCGCGGCCGAAGTGGAGACGACGTACGTCCCCGGGATGTCGGACCCGGGGTTCGTCAACCTCTCGCACGCGACGGCGGACGCCGACGACGAGTTCGACCGGGTCGCGGCCGGCGTCGATCGCGAGTTCACCGACGTCGCGGTCCAGCCGTACACGAGCGGCACGACCGGCAAGCCCAAGGGCGTGCTGTTGACCCACGAGAACCTGCTGTCGGCCCTCGAGTCCTACGACAAGGGCGGACTCGCGGTCGACACCGAGGACACGTTCCTCCTGGTGTTGCCGCTGTTCCACATCTACGCGCTCAACGCCCTGCTCGGCACGGGCATCTACAGTGGCGCGGCGATGGTCATGCAGCCGATGCCCGAGGGCGAGTCGATGCTCGAGGCCGTCCAGGAGTACGGCGTCACGAAGTTCGCGGGCGTCCCGGCGATGTACACGATGATGCACCGCGAGTACAAGCGCGACCCCGACGCGTACGACCTCTCGTCGCTCGAGGACGTCACCTGCGCCGCGGCGCCGCTGGCGGAGGCCACCCGCCGGGAGATCCAGCGTGACTGGGACGTCCCGATGGTCGAGGGCTGGGGGATGACCGAGACCTCGCCGGCCGGGACGGTCGAGCCATCCCGCGGCGTCCGGAAGGGCGCCGGCTGCGTCGGACCCGTCCTCAACAACGTCGAGATCAAGCTGGTCGACCCGCAGAGCCGGGAGACGAAGGTCACCAGCGACGAGCTGACGCCGATCCCGACCGAAGACCTCGACTTCGAGGACGAGGACGCCGTCACCGGCGAGATCGCCATCCGCGGCCCGAACGTCTTCGAGGGCTACTACAACCGCCCGGAGAAGACCGAGGCGGTGTTCGACGACGCGGGCTTTTTCTACACCAGCGACGTCGCCCGCGTCGACGCCGACGGCTACTTCTGGATCGTCGACCGCGCCGACGACATGATCATCGTCGGCGGGGAGAACGTCTATCCCGCCGAGGTCGAGAACGCCCTCTACGAGCATCCCGCGGTCGTCGAGGCGGCCGTCGTCGCCGCGCCCCACGAGATCAAAGGCGAGGCCCCCGTCGCCTTCGTCGTCCGCGAGGAGGGCAGCGACCTCACGGAGGACGAGCTCCGGGAGTTCAGCCTCGATCACGTCGCGAGCTACGCCCACCCTCGGCGGGTGTTCTTCGTCGACGAGCTCCCGCGGAGCGCGACCCAGAAGGTCCAGCGCTTCAAGCTCGAGGACGAGGCCGAACAGCGACTCGACGGCTCGTTGACCTCCAGCGGGAAGCTGTGAGCGGCGCCGCCGCTGGTGGGGACAACGGCGAGATAAATCGCGGCCGGTAGGGCGGCCGATTCAGACGAGGTCCTGGCTCTCGAGCTCTTCCATGACGTCGTCGACGAAGTCCTCCGCGGAGTCGTACGGGAAGTCCCCGCCCGAGAGCTTCGTGTTGAGTTCCATGGCGGTCATGGCGAAGTCGCCCGACTCGAACTTCGTCGAGGGGCCGTTGGGCAGGGCGGGGACCAGGTCCATCGGGCTCGAGATCGGGTAGTCGGCGCCATCGAACGCGTCGATCATCTGCTGTCGCAGGTCGTCCTTGTCAACCATAGTGCGCACGTAGGTTGCATCACTGTTCGTAAAAATCATTCGTGTTTGCTAGCTTTGCACATTGTTTTCCGTTGTTTCCCCGGGGTTACCGGTTTCTCGCCGGTCGTCGCACTTCGGAGTCGGTGCGAACGCGCCACGGCCTCGACGCGGTCCCGACCCTGGCGCGGCCGGCGATCGTAAACTCCAGACGCACTGTTGTGCGTGTGGAACCCATACATACTTTGGCGCGCGTCGGAATACCTCACCAGCATGCGACGTCGAGAAAACAGTGAACGCCGGGCTCGTTTGCCGACCGGTGAGACACGCAGTCGGCCCCGGGCGGTGATCTGACGTGGAGATCTCGGTCGACGACGCCGCCGACGAGGACACCGCCAGGGCGATCGCCACGGCGGTCGCCGAGCACCTGGGCGAACCGGTCGAGGTCGTCAGGACCGACGGCGAAGCGCTCGCCGCGGAGAACGGAGTCGCATACGGCGACGGTGCGGTCCTCACCGAGCGCGAGGAGCAGCTGCGCGAGGAGCTGGCCGAGATCCTCCAGGGCGGGCCCGAGCGCGGTCACGAGAAGATCGAGGCGCTGGGCAAGCTGTTCGTCCGCGACCGCCTCGACATGCTGTTCGACGAGATCGCCTACGAGGACGGCTCGTTCGCACGGTTCACCGACGACGACAAACTCGCCGGGGACGGGTTGCTCACCGGCGTCGGCCGGATCGACGGCCGCCAGGTCTTCTTCACGGCCAACGACTACACGGTCAAGGCCGGCTCGCTCGGCCAGATGGGCGTCGAGAAGGAGATCCGCCTGGCAGAACGCGCCGTCGAGGCCGGCGCGCCGATCGTCCGACTGATCGACTCGACGGGCGCCCGTCTGAACGCCGAGGAGCGCGAGAAGGGCGACACCCACATGGACCGGTACCGCGGCGGGAAGATGTTCTACAACCAGTGCATCCACTCCGGGCAGGTCCCCCAGATCGGCGTGCTCTACGGTCCGGACATCGCCGGCTCGGCGTACACGCCGGTGTTCTGTGACTTCCTCATCATGGTCGAGGACATCTCGGGGATGGCCATCGCCTCACCGCGGATCGTCGAGGCCATGACCGGCGAGTCCGTCGACATGGAGTCGCTCGGCGGCCCCCACGTCCACGCCCGCGAGTCCGGTAGCGCCGACCTGGTCGTCCCCGACGAGGAAAGCGCCGTCGCGGCGGTCGAGCAGCTGCTGTCGTACCTGCCTCAGCGCTACGACGCGCCCAACCCCACGCAAGACCCGCAG
The DNA here is from genome assembly GCA_042217345.1 of Haloarculaceae archaeon. Lineage (GTDB taxonomy): Archaea > Halobacteriota > Halobacteria > Halobacteriales > Haloarculaceae > Halorientalis. Next base: position 11,703 of record JBDGSW010000082.1, on the reverse strand, counting down.
CCGCCGGCGGCGAACCCGCGCGGCCTCGACGCGGTGATCCCCGAGGAGCCGAACGCGGCCTACGACGTCCACGACGTGATCGAGCGGGTCGTCGACGGGGGCTCGTGGTTCGAGCTCAAGCCGGAGTTCGCCCGCGAGATCGTCACCGGCTTCGCGCGCATCGACGGGCGGCCCGTCGGCGTCGTCGCCAACCAGCCGGCCCACGTCAGCGGTGCGATCTTCCCGGATTCGGCGGAGAAGGCCGCCGAGTTCGTCTGGATCTGCGACGCCTACGAGATCCCGCTGGTGTACCTCTGTGACACCCCCGGGTTCATGATCGGCTCGGCCGTCGAGCGCGAGGGGATCCTCCAGCGCGGCCGGAAGTTCATCTACGCCACCTCCAACGCCCAGGTCCCGAAGTTCTGCGTCATCACCCGCAAGGCCTACGGCGCGGGCATCTACGCGATGTGCGGCCCGTCGTTCGGCCCCGACGCCACGCTGGCGTTGCCGAGCGCCGAGATCTCGGTGATGGGGCCGGACGCGGCGGTCCACGCCCTGTTCGGCGGCCAGCTGGAGGACATGGAGGGCGAGGCGCGCGAGCAGTTCGTCGAGAGCGCCAAGGAGCGCTTCCGCGAGTTCGTCGACATCCGCGCGCAGGCGGCGAACATGCAGGTCGACGAGCTGGTGCCCGCCGGCGACCTGCGCGAGCAGCTCCGGGCGCGACTGGCGGCGTTCGCGGACAAGCGCCGGACCGAGCGCGACCGCCACCACGGCACCGTCCTGTTCTGACCCCGGCGGTTGCGACTCCTTGCGGGTTGGTTCGGCCAGTGCCAGCACCTTTCCTCGTCAGTATCGTACAGAGAGTCGATGGCACGCCCGCTGGTCGACGAGTTGCGAAATCAGATCCGCGGCATGGCCGGCGCCCTCCTTGTCATGGGAGTGACCTTCCCGTACACGATGGAGACCTGGTGGCTCGGGTGGACGCTCCCGTGGCCGTACATCATCGCGTTCGCGCTGGTGGGGCTCGGCATCGTCGTCGCGGCGACGCGCATCGTCGGGTTCCACGAGTCCGAACCGCGCGGGGAGGAGACCCCGTTGTGGTTCGACGTCTTCGAGGCCAGCGAGACGATCCTCCAGAGTTTCGTGGCCGCCTACACCCTCCTGTTGGTGCTGGGGATCGTCACGCTCTCGACGTCGATCGACATCGTCGTCCGCCTGGGAATGCTGTTGATCCCGCCCCTGGCGTTCGGCGCAGCGCTCGCGAACCGCGTCTTCGGCGGCGCGAGCCAGAACCAGGGCCAACAGGAGCTCGTGTTCCCGCGAAACATTGCGATCTTCAGCGCCGGGGCACTGTTCGTCAGCGGGACGATCGCGCCCACGCAGGAACTCGAGCTGATCGCCGTCCACATGGACTGGCTGCGCTATCTCGTGCTGATGGCCCTCTCGCTGGTGATGATCTACCTCCTGCTGTACGAACTCGGCTTCAAGGACCAGCAGGCCCGGGTGCGCGACCGGCTGTGGCCGCAGGTGGGGATGGCGACGGTCGTCTACGCCGTCGCCGCTGGCATCTCGGTCTTCCTGCTGGCCGGGTTCGGCCACTTCATCGCCGTCCCGCTGTCGGTCGCCGTCCAGGAGACGATCGTGCTCGCGTTCCCCGCGTCGCTCGGCGCGGCAGCCGCGGAGGTGGTGGTCTGATGGCCGACGGCCCACGCCGCGCCGCCGTCAGGCGGCTACTCACCGACGGCGGCGGCGCCAACAGTGACCGTGGCACCGGCAGCGACGGGAGCGGTGGCGGCAGTGACGACGGGAGCCGGGACGGGGACGGGGACGGGGACGGCAGCAGCGGGAACGGCGACAGCAATGGCGGCGACACTGGGAACGGCGGGAACGGCGGCGGCAACGGCAACGGTGATGACGGCAACGACGGCGGCGGTTCGAAGGACGGCGGGAACGACGGCGACGGGAGCGGCGGGAACAGCGAGTCGAAGGCGACGGGCAGCGGCGATCTCGGCTGGCCGGAGAAGACGGTGATGGCCATCAGCGCGGCGCTCACGGTCGTCCTGTTCGCCTACGCGGGCTGGCAGCTCGTCGCCGCCTCGACCGGCACGGCCCCCACGGCGACCGTCGTCGGCACCGATCGGCTGCCGGACGGGTCGACGGCGGTCCACGTCCGCCTGCACAACGGACTGGAGAGTGGGCTCGTCTCGGCGACCGTGGAATCGGCCTGTGACTCGCCGCCCCCGTCGGTCCAGTTCCAGTACGTGCCCGCCGACGGGGTCCGCCAAGGGACGATCGTCTGTCCGGCGAACGCGACCGATCCCAACGCATCCGTGGCGAACTGGATCAAGCGCTGACGGCGAGCGCGAACGGCTCGGGAGCCGCCGGCGAATCAATCGACGCGCATGATCTCGCGGGCCTCGTCGGGCGTGGCGGGCTCTCGACCGACGTCGCGGGCCATTCGGGCCGCCTTCTCGACAAGGTCGGCGTTGCTGTCGGCCATCTGGCCCTCCGCGACGTAGAAGTTGTCCTCCAGGCCGACGCGGACGTTCCCGCCCATCGCCAGCGCCGCGGCCACCAGCGGCCACTGGTCCTCGCTGATGCCGATGACCTGCCAGTTGGCGTCGTCGGGCAGCTGACGCACCTGGTGGGCGAGGTTCTCGACCGTCGCGGGGATGCCGCCGAGCACGCCCATGATCAGCGAGAAGTGAATCGGCGTCTCCAGTTCACCCTTCTTCAGGATGGGGCGGATGCTGCCGACGTGCCCCGTGTCGAAACACTCCAGTTCGGGCTTGACGCCGTTTTCCTGCATCGTCCGGAGCATCTCCCGGATCTCGCCGAAGGGGTTCTCGAACACCATGTCGAACACGAAGTCCTCGCGGGACTCGGAGTACTTCGCGTAGTTCATCGACCCCATGTTCAGCGCGGCGATGTCCGGCTGGACCTCGCGGACGTACTCGGCGCGGGTCTCGACCGGCTCGTCGATGGCGCCCGTCGAGAAGTTGATCAGAATGTCGGTGCGCTCGCGGACCGCGTCGTAGATCTCCTGGTAGGTCTCGGTGTCGAACGTCGGCGACCCGTTCTCAGTGCGGGCGTGGATGTGGGCGACGGCCGCGCCGGCCTCCCGGGCCGCGGCGGCGTCCTCGGCGATCTCCTCGGGCGTGTAGGGGATCGCCTCGCACTGGTCGCGGGTGGTCAGCGCGCCCGTCAGGGCCGCCGAGATCACTGCCTTGTCCGGATCGTTTCCCTTGATCGACTCCTGAGTGTCGTAGCTCACGTTATCTCACCTTCCAGTCGGGCTCCTCGTCCATCAGAAAGGCGTTGATCCCCTCTTCGGTCTCGTCGCTCATGGCGATCAGCGAGATCACCTCGCCGAGGTAGGACAGCGCCTCCCCGAAGGACATGTCGCGCTGGTTGTAGTACGATTCCTTGCCCATCTCGACGAGGATCGGGCTGTTGTTCGCCAGCGTGTCGACCAGGTCGTCGAGTGACTCCTCGAACCCGACCTCGGGGGCGAGGTCGGTGACCAGCCCCATGTCGGCGGCCTCGTCGGCGTCGATGAGCTCGCCGGTGAACAGGAGTTTGAGGCCGGCCTTCTGGTCGGCGGCGCGCATGATCGGCGCCATCGCCTGGGCCGGAAACAGCCCGATGTCGACCTCTGGCAGGCCGAACGTCGCGTCGTCGCGGGCGACCACGAACTCGCAGGCGGCCGCCAGGCCGAGCCCGCCGGCGAGGCAGTAGCCTTCGACGGCGGCGACGGTGAGCGCGCTGGCGTCGCGCATCTCCTCGATCAGCGTCGCCAGCCCCGAGAACTGCTCGCGGTAGGCCTGCGGACCGGCGCCGAACGTCTCGGCCATCGACTTGAGGTCGCCGCCGGCGCAGAAGGTGCCGCCGGCGCCGCGGATCACCAGCACCCTGGCGTCGCCCTCGTCGACCGCCTGGACCACGTCGAGCAGGCCCAGCGTCACCGCCTCTTTCAGGGCGTTGCGCTGGTCCGGCCTGTCGATCGTGGCCCGGACGACCAGGCCGTCGTCGCTCACCGTCACGTCGAGGTCCTCGTTGGACAGCGCGCTGGCGTCTGTCATGGGGATACCTCACGTGGCACAGGACAGGGGAATAGTATTTCGGACGGCCGTAAATTCGCGAGCAGTTTCTTTCACCCCGGGTCTCTGATAAACGCCCTGTTCACTGCGGCGACAGGCGTACGGGTTGCCTGCACGTGGCACGTTCCGATGGACGGCTACAGCGTAGTCGACACGGACGACGTACCGCGCGTGGACATGTCGGAGATGCTCGACGGACTGCTCGACCCGGACGTCCGCCGGATCCAGTCCGAACTGGGGACCGACGAGTCGGTCGTCAACGTCTGGTACTTCGAGCCGGGCGAGCAGATGCCCCACCACCACCACGACGAGCAGGAGGAGGTTCTCTACGTCCTCGCGGGCGAGTTCGAGGTGACGCTGGGCGAGCCCGGCGACGTCGAGCGCCGCACCGTCGGTCCCGGGGATTTCTGGGCGGCCGGTCCCGGCGTCGGCCACGGGCACAAGTACGTCGGCGACGACGAGGGGGTCGTCCTCGGCATCGGCGCGCCGAACGTCCCGGACATCAACAGCGACACCTGGCAGTCCGTCGACGAGGTCTGATCGGTCGAGCAACCCGCGGGAAACCGACAACGAGTTCCTCGTGTTTTTATGTGAAACGTCCGCATAGCACAGATCATGGCTGACGGACCTATCGACTACGGGCGCTTCGAGGACGGTTTCGGCGTCAACTACTGGGAACTCGACCCGCCGCTGCGGGCCGAGGCCGAGCGACTGTACCCCGACGGAGAGTGGGCGTGGGCCGAGGAACGGCTCGACGACCTCGGCGCAGTGACCGGTGGTCCGATCGCCGAGAACGCCGAGGAGATCGACCGCCAGGGCCACGAACTGCGGACCTACGACGAGATGGGCGAAGTGCAGAACCACGTCGAGTACCACCCGCTGCAACACGAGAACGACCGCCTGGCCTACAGCCGGGGCGTTGTCTCGGACGCCTTCTCCGCCCCCGAGGGACGCGACGACCCGGTCGGGCTCCAGCACACGCTCACCATGCAGACGATCCTCTGCATGGCCGACGCCGGGTTCGTCTGTCCGGTGTCGATGACCAGCGGCGCGGCGATCGTCCTCCAGCAGTTCGGCGACGGCGAGTACGAGCGCGAGTACCTCGAAAGGCTGACCACGCGCGACCTCGACGAGCACGTCGAGGGCGCGATGTTCCTGACCGAGAAACAGGGCGGCAGCGACGTCGGCGCCAACGAGGTGCGCGCCGAGCCGACCGACGAGGACCGCGTCTACGAGCTCTACGGCGAGAAGTGGTTCTGCTCGAACATCGACGCCGAGGGGACGCTGGCGCTGGCCCGCCGCCCCGACGCTCCCGAAGGCACCGCGGGCCTCTCGATGTTCATCGTCCCGCACACCAAGCGAAACGGCGAGCTCAACGACCAGCTGTACCGGCGCCTGAAGGACAAGCTCGGCACCATCGCCGTCCCCACGGGCGAGGTCGAGTTCCGGGGTGCGGAGGCCTATCTCGTCGGCGAGGCCGAGGAGGGCTTCCGGTACATGGCCGAGATGATGAACTTCGAGCGGCTGACCCAGGCGACCGGGTCGGTCGGCGGCATCGGCCGCGCGCTTCTGGAGAGCAAGATCTACGCGGCCGACCGCGAGGCCTTCGGCGACGCCATCGACCAGTACCCGCTGATGCGCCGCGACCTCGTCGACATGCAGGTCGACTACGAGGGCGGGCTCGCGTTCACCTTCGAGGCCGCCCGCTGGTACGACCAGTACAAGCGCAGCGAGGGCTTCGGCCCCGGTGAGGACTCGGTCACCGAGGACACCGACACGGCCTTCAAGCTGTTCCGGCTGCTGGTCCCCATCGCGAAGTACAAGCTCGCCCGCATGGGCGTCGACGTCACCTCCTACGCCTGCGAGGTGAAAGGCGGCAACGGCTACGTCAACGGCTTCGTCACCGAGCGCCTGCTCCGGGACGCCCAGGTCGGCCCGATCTGGGAGGGCACCTCGAATATCCTCTCGCTGGACGTCCTCCGCGTGCTCAACAAGGAGGCCGCCCACGAGGCGCTGTTCCCGTTCGTCCGAGAGCGCATCGAGGCCGCCGAACACCCCCACCTAGTCGACCTCGCCGAGACCGTCGAGGCCGAGTTCGCCGACCTCCAGGAGGCGCTGGTCGCGCTGGCCGGCGAGGACCCCGAGTACGCCCAGCACGAGGCCAAGCAGCTCGCCGACTACATCTTCGACGTGGTGACGGCCGCTCTCCTGCTCGAGCGCGCGCAAGAACAACTCGACGACGGCGACGCCCGGAAGGCCCTGGTCGCCGAGTGGTTCGTCGAGACGCGCTTCCGTCAGCGCGACGCCCGCGGCATCACCGACGGCCGTGCGTTGCCCGACGAGCATTTCGACGAGATCGTCCACTTCGCGCCGCTTTCTCCCGACGAGCTGGTCGACGCCGCCCCCGCCGACGACTAGTCGCCACCCGCGACGACCGCGAACGACGTCGGCCGGTACGTGCCCTCGACGGGGGGCTCGCCGTCCACCCACTCGGCCCGCCCGGCGTTCGTCACCGCTTCGTGCCAGGTCGACTCGCCCTGGGGTTTGTACCGTAGCTCGACCGTCGAGCGCGAGCAGTGCGCGTTGAACCGGTCACTGCCGTCGGGACAGCGGTAGCGGGCCAGCTGCCAGTGGTCGGCATCGGCCGTGACCGACACCTCGACGGCGACGCCGTCGCCGCTCCCCCGGATGGTCCAGCGGCCGGGTGTGGCCCCCACCGTCTCGTTGGCCCACGGGCCGACGACGTGGTGCAGGCGGTTGAGTCGGTGGACTCCCTCGGTCGTGCGGAGACAGATGGAGAGCGTCCCGTCGAGGGCCAGCGCCTCGACGGCCAGTCCGTCAGTCGGGAAGTCGTTCGCGTGCAGCCAGCGCCACCGCGCCGGCGCCGACCGTCCGACCGTGTGGCCCTGGTGGCCGGGCGCGTCCGCGAACTCGATGGGCTCGCCGTCGAGCGTCACCTCGCCGGAGAGCCGTATCGACTGGTTGCGGCTCCAGTGCTTGCCCGTCCCCAGGACCCGACTCGCCAGATCGGTGAGCCGCCGGCTCCGCAGCGGCGTGAACGACACCGCGTCGGGCTCCCAGGCGAGGTCCCAGCTGAGCGGGCCCGCGGGCGTGTCCACGGTTCCGCGGGCGCCGCCGGAGGTGAGCCTCCCGGCGTCGCCGGCGTCGAAGCGGAAGGGGGCCGTCGAGAGCGCGAGCTCCTCGAGCGAGCGTCCGCGCGTCCCGAAACAGCTCCGGGCGCCCGACTCGGCGTCGGTCAGCGCGCCCCAGACGCGACACTCCCGGTGGCCGTCGGTCGTCGACAGCAGCGTGTAGCGGAACCACAGCGCCAGCGGCCGGTGCGGGTGGGAAACGAGCCCGTACCAGACCTCTCGGGCCGGCGAACCAGGCGACGAGGGGGGCCACGCGAAGGCCGGCCGGTTGTCGTCGCGGTCGGTCGAAGCGGTGTGAGCAGCGTCGGCGTGGGCCCTGGACATCGGAAAATCGGGGGTGGCTGCGCGCGTCGGTCAGTCCTCGGCTGATGCGGCCGGCACGACGGTGGCGCTGGCGACGCGGTCGTCCGCGTCGAGCTCCATGATCGTGACGCCCATCGTGTTGCGCCCGACCGTCGAGATGTCGGCGGCGCGGATGCGCATGATCTGGCCCTGCTCGCTCATGACGACCAGGTGGTCGTCGTCGGCGACGGCCTTGACCGCCGTCACGGGGCCGTTGCGGCCGTCGGTCTTGATGTCGATGAGGCCCTTGCCGTAACGGGACTGACTGCGGTACTCGCTGAGGCGGGTGCGCTTGCCGTAGCCGTTCTTCGTGACGGTCAGCAGCGCGCGGTGGTCGTCGTCGTCGGTCGCCGCCAGCCCGACGACGGCGTCGTCGCCCTGGAGTTTGATGGCACCGACGCCGCGGGCGTTGCGGCCCATCTCGCGGGCCTCTGACTCGTCGAAGCGGATCGTCATGCCGTCGGCGGTCGCGATGACCAGATCCTGGTCGCCGTTCGTGACCGAGACGTCGACGAGCTCGTCGCCCTCCTCCAGGGAGGCGGCGATGATGCCCGTCGAGCGGATGTTCTCGAAGTCCTCGGCGGCGGTCCGCTTGACGTAGCCGTCGCGGGTGACCATCGTCAGGCACTGGTCGGTGCCGAAGTCGCCGGTGTTGACGACGGCCGTGATCTCCTCGCCCTCGGAGAGCCCGCCGATGACGTTGCGGATGTGGTTGCCCCGGGACGTCCGGCTCATCTCGGGCACCTCGTAGGTCTTCAGCCGGTAGACCCGCCCCTGGTTGGTGAAACAGAGCAGGTAGTCGTGGCTGTTGGCGCGGAACACCTCGTGGACGCGGTCGCCCTCCTTGGGGTCGGCGCCGATGATGCCCTTCCCGCCGCGACCCTGCGGGTCGAACTTCTCGACGGGCATGCGCTTGATGTAGTCGTCCTCGGTGATGACCACCAGGCAGTCCTCCTCCGGGATGAGGTCCTCGTGGGTGACTTCCCCGGAGTCCCGGACGATGCTCGTCCGGCGCTCGTCGTCGTACTCGTCTTTGATCTCCTCGAGCTCGTCTTTGATGACGTCGAGCAGCTCCTGCTCGGAACCCAGGATCTCCTCCAAGCGCTCGATGCGGGCCTGGACGTCCTCGTACTCGTCTTCGATCTCGGCGGCCTCCATCGAGGTGAGGCTGCCAAGCTGCATGCGGACGATGTGCTCGGCCTGGGCCTCCGAGAAGCCGTAGGCCTCCCGCAGCGCCGACTTCGCGGCGTCCCGGTCCTCTGAGTCCTGGATCAGCTCGACGACGTCCTCGGCGTTCTCCAGGGCCTTCAGGCGGCCTTCGAGGATGTGCGCGCGATCCTCGGCCTCGGCCAGCTCGAACTCGCTGCGCCGGCGGACGACCTCCTTGCGGTGTTCGACGTACTCCCGAAGCGTCTCCTTGAGCGTGAGCACGCGGGGCTGGCCGTCGACCAGCGCGAGGTTGATGACGCCGAAGGTCGACTCCAGGTGGTGCTCCAGGAGCTGGTTCTCGACGACGTCGACGTTGGCGCCGCGCTTGAGTTCGACCACGACGCGGACGCCGTCGCGGTCGGACTCGTCGCGCAGGTCCGAGATCCCCTGGATCTTGCCCTCGTTGACGTTCTCGGCGATGCGCTCGACCATCCGGGCCTTGTTCTCCTGGTAGGGGATCTCCGTGACGACGATCCGGCCGTCCTCGCGGTCGACCTCGTACTCGGCGCGGACGGTGATGCGCCCGCGCCCCGTGGCGTAGGCCTTGTGGAGGTCGTTGCGGCCGACGACGTTCGCGCCCGTCGGGAAGTCCGGTCCCTCGATCGGCCCCGGGCTCTCCTCGAGGTGGATGAGGTCCTCGACGCTGCAGTCGGGGTTGTCGATCAGGTAGATCGTCGCGTCGATCACCTCTCCGAGGTTGTGCGGCGGGATCTTCGTCGACATGCCGACGGCGATACCCGTCGAGCCGTTGACCAGCAGGTTCGGGAACGCCGCCGGGAGGACTTCGGGCTCGTTGAGCCGGTCGTCGTAGTTGGACTGGAAGTCGACGGTGTCCTTCTCGATGTCCTCCAGCAGCTCCTCGGCGATGGCTGACATCCGGGCCTCCGTGTAGCGCATGGCCGCGGCGGGGTCGCCGTCCATCGAGCCGAAGTTGCCCTGACCGTCCACGAGCGGATAGCGCATCGTGAACTCCTGAGCCATGCCGACGAGCGTGTCGTAGATGGCCTGGTCGCCGTGCGGGTGGTAATCACCCATCGTCTCGCCGACGACCGACGAGGACTTGCGGTGGGACGAGCCGCTCGTGACGCCCATCTCGTGCATCGCGTAGAGGATGCGCCGGTGGACGGGCTTGAGGCCGTCGCGGACGTCCGGGAGGGCCCGCCCCGCGATGACGGACATCGCGTAGTCGATGTAGCTTTGCTCCATCTCGTCTTCGACGCGGACGCGCTCGACGTTGGCCGCCGGCGCCGCGACGTCGTCCGGTGCTTCCGAGCTCATTTCAGATGTCCACCCACTCGGCTTCCGGCGAGTGCTCCTTGATGAACTGCTTGCGCGGCTCGACGGCGTCGCCCATCAGGACGTTGAACATCTTGTCGGCCGCCGCCGCGTCCTCGATCGTGATTTGTTTCAGGAACCGGTGTTCGGGGTTCATCGTGGTCTCCCAGAGCTGCCCGGGGTTCATCTCCCCGAGGCCCTTGAACCGCTGGACCTGCGTCGGATTGCCGTCGCATTTCTCCTGGACGATCTCCGTGCGCTCGGCGTCGGTCATGGCGTCGTAGGTCTCGCCGCGATAGCGGATGCGATACAGCGGCGGCCGCGCCGCGTAGACGTACCCCGCCTCGATCAGCGGGCGCATGTGTCGGTAAAACAGCGTCAACAGCAGCGTTCGGATGTGCGCGCCGTCGACGTCGGCGTCCGTCATGAGGATGATGCGGTGATAGCGCGCCTCCTCGAGGTCGAACTCGTCGCCGATCCCCGTGCCGATGGCCGTGATCATGTTCCGGATCTCGTCGTTCTCGAGGATCCGGTCCAGCCGGTGGCGCTCGACGTTGAGGATCTTCCCGCCGAGCGGGAGGATGGCCTGGAACTCGGGATTGCGCCCCTGCTTTGCGCTGCCGCCCGCCGAGTCGCCCTCGACGATGAACAACTCGGACTCGCTGGGGTCTTTCGTCTGGCAATCTGCGAGCTTGCCCGGCAGCGCCGTCGACTCCAGGGCGGACTTCCGACGGGTCAGCTCCTCGGCCTTCTTGGCGGCCTTGCGCGCCTTGGCGGCCTCGACGGCCTTGCTGACGATGGCCTGGGCGGTGTCGGGATGTTCCTCGAAGTAGGTGCCCAGGCCCTCGTGGACGGCGCTTTCGACCACGCCGCGGACCTCGCTGTTGCCCAGCTTGGTCTTCGTCTGTCCCTCGAACTGCGGGTCGGGGTGTTTGACCGAGATGACCGCGGTGAGGCCCTCGCGGATGTCCTCGCCCTTGAGGTTCTCGTCGAGGTCGCCCAGCAGGCCGTTGTCGTTGGCGTAGTCGTTGACAATTCGGGTCAGGGAGGTCTTGAACCCGGTGAGGTGGCTCCCGCCCTCCCGGGTGTTGATGTTGTTGGCGAAGGCGTGAATCGAGCCCTGCAGCTCGTCGGTCGCCTGCATGGCGACCTCGATCTGGACCGTCCCCTCGTCGATCTCGGCGTCGTCGGCGATGAAGATGACGTCCTGGTGGAGGGGGTTTTTAGTCTCGTTGAGGTAGCGGACGAACTCCCGGATCCCGCCCTCGTAGCGGAACGTCGACTCGGTGTCGTCGCGCTCGTCGTACAGCGAGATCTCGACGCCGGAGTTCAGGAAGGCGAGTTCGCGCAGGCGACTCTCCAGCGTCGAGTACTCGAACTCGGTCGTCTCGAAGATGTCCTGGTCGGGCCAGAACCGGATGGTCGTCCCGGTCTCCTCGTCGGGTTCGAGGTCGCGAACCTGCTCCAGTTCGCCCACGGGTTCGCCGCGCTCGAAGCGCTGGGTGAACACCGCGCCGTCGCGTTTGACCTCGACTTCGAGGGCTTGCGAGAGGCCGTTGACGACGGAGACGCCGACGCCGTGCAGGCCCCCGGAGACCTGGTAGGACTTGTTGTCGAACTTCCCGCCGGCGTGGAGGACAGTCATG
>JBDGSW010000169.1:0-33210 GCA_042217345.1 Haloarculaceae archaeon | reverse complement strand
CGTCTGATTCGACCGCTATTCGTTTGTAGACGCTCTACATCCCGAAAACGTGGTTTCACTCTCGCCACCTCGAGACTGCGGCACCCTGCCGAGAAGCAACGAAATCGGAGGCCTGAGCGCTGGATACCGCAATTGCGAGCGCGGTGTGAAGGTTTCGGGGAGCCTAAAAACCGACAGTGTTTTAGGATGGCCTAAACATCGGCCGAGTGATGACAGACGATCGCTGGCCGACGCGTCGCCGGTTTCTCGCCGGGAGCGGCGCGCTCGGCGCCGCAGGACTGATCGCGGGGTGCAACGGAATGCCGGGCGGCTCCGGCTCGGCTGGGACGCCGACGAAGACGACGACGTCGGGATCCGGAGGGTCCGGAGATACCCACACCTCGCCCGAGCTGGCGAAGTTCGTCACCGACCTCCCGCTGCCGGGCGGGATCGAGCCCAGCGGCGAGAAACAGGGCCACCCGCACTACGAGGTGTCGATGGAGGAGACCACCCAGTCGTTCCACCCGGACCTGGGCGACACGGCGATCTGGGGGTACGAGGGGCAGTTCCCGGGGCCGACCTTCGAGGTCGAGCGCGGCCAGCCCGTCTCGGTGACGTGGTCGAACGACGGCCTCCCCGAGAGACACCTCTTCCCGGTGGACACGTCGCTGCCGTCCCAGCAAGGCGAACCCGAGGTGCGCTCAGTCGTGCACCTGCACGGGAGCAACACCACCTGGACCGACGACGGCCACCCGCAGGCGTGGTACACGCCCGACGGCGAGACGACGGGCGAGACGTACGTCGGGGACACATACACCTACCAGAACCACCAGCCGCCGACGACGCTGTGGTACCACGACCACGTCCTCGGGGCCAACCGGCTGAACGTTCACGCCGGCCTGGCCGGCCTGTACGTGATCCGCGGCGAGGTCGGGGGAACCGAGCAGTTGCCGTCCGGCGAGTACGAGATTCCGCTCGTGCTCCAGGACCGGACGTTCGAGAGCGACGGTGCGCCGTACTACCCCGGCCCCGAACGTGGGGGCGTCAGCCCGAGTATCGTCGAGATGTTCCACGGCGACGTCGCGACCGTCAACGGCGCCGCGTGGCCGCGCCTGGAGGTCGAGCCCCGGAAGTACCGCTTCCACCTGCTCAACGCCTCGAACGCACGCTTCTACGATCTCTCGCTCGTCGGCTACGACGCCGACGCGGCGGAACGGACCGGCGAGGGCGGGCCGGCGTTCGTCCAGGTCGGAAGCGACGGGGGGTTCCTGAACGCGCCCGTCGCCCTGGAGCGCGTCCTGCTGGGTTCGGCCCAGCGCGGGCAGTTCGTCGTCGACTTCTCCGAGTACGCGGGCGAGAGCCTGCTGTTGGAAAACGGCGCGAACGCGCCGTTCGGCGCGAGCGAGGACGAGACCCCGCTGCACGAGATCATGCGGATCGACGTGAAAGACGGCGAGGTCACCGACGACAGCCGGGTGCCCGACTCGTTCGGGCCGCTGCCCCGGCTCGGCGACGCGCCGAACGCGGGGACCGACCCCGTGCCGACGATCGATCCGAGCCGGGCCGCCCGCGAGCGGACGCTGGCGCTCACCGAGACGAAAGACGAGCACGGCCGGATCATGCTGCTGCTCGACGGACTGGGCTACGACGACGCGCCGACCGAGACGCCCACGGTCGGGACGACCGAGGTCTGGCACCTCGTCAACGCCTCCGACGACGCCCACCCGATCCACCTCCACCTCGTCCAGTTCCAGGTGCTCGGCCGGCAGCCCTTCGACGCGGCGCTGTACCGCGACTCGGGGACCATCTCGCCCACGGGCGAGATCAGGGACCCGCGCGACCAGGAGCAGGGGTGGCTCGACACCGTCCTCGTGCGCCCCGGCGAGGTGACCAGCGTCGTCGCGCACTTCGGCGAACACGACGGCCTGTTCGCCGACCGCACCGGCCGGTACGTCTGGCACTGCCACATGATGGAACACGCCAACCACGAGATGATCCGCCCGCTCGACGTCCAGCACCGGGAGTGAGCGCCCCGACGGCCGATTTGTCCCCGCCAGCCCCCGCGAGCGACGGCGGCGGCCGACCGGTGACGGTTCCAGAAGCCTTATCCCCTCCTGACCGTTCAGTCAGTACAAGATGATTGAATGTTCATTCAGCGGCGAGCGCGTCCCGCGGGGGGTCCGCGCGTGAGCGAAACGGCGGACGGGCCGGACAGCGGGATCTTCGGCGACCTGGGCCGCGAGCGCGCGATCATCCTCGGCGGGCTCATGTTCGGGATGTTGCTCGGGGCGATCGACCAGTCGATCGTCTCGACGGCGCTGCCGACGATCGTCGGCGAGCTGGGCGAGGCCAGCAAGCTCTCGTGGGTCGTCACGGCCTACCTCATTACCGTGACGGCGACGACGCCGCTGTACGGGAAGCTCTCTGACCTGTACGGCCGGTCGATCATCTACGAGATCAGCATCGGCGTGTTCCTGGTGGGCAGCGCCCTCTCCGGGCTGGCCGGCGACATCCCCGGCCTCGAGCAGTACGTCTCGCCGATGACCCAGCTGGCGCTGTTCCGCGCGCTGCAGGGCGTCGGCGCCGGCGGGCTGATCGCGATGGCGACGACCATCCTCGGGGACATCTTCAGCCCCCGCGAGCGCGGGAAGTACATGAGCTACATGATGGTCATCTTCGGGGCGGCGACCGTCGGCGGGCCGCTGCTGGGCGGGTACCTCACCGACCAGTTCTCCTGGCGGTGGATCTTCTACATCAACGTGCCCGTCGGCCTGGCGGCGATCCTGATCGCGCACTTCGAGATCGACCTGCCGGTGCCGTCCGAGACCCACGAGATCGACTACCTCGGCGCGGTGCTGCTGGTCGTCGCCGTCAGCGCGCTGATGCTCGTGACGACCTGGGGCGGGACGAAGTACGCCTGGGACTCCGAACAGATCGTCGCGCTGGCGGCCGCGTCGGTGGTGTTCGCCGCGTTGTTCGTCTACCAGGAACTGCGCGTCGAGGAGCCGGTCTTCCCGGTGCACCTGCTCTCGCGGCGGACGGTCGTCGGCGTGGTCGGCATCTCGCTGTGTCTCGGCGCGGGCATGTTCGGCGCGACGATCTACCTGCCCGTCTTCCTGCAGACGGTGCTTGGCGCGAGCGCGACCAACTCCGGACTCCTGTTGCTGCCGCTGGTCGGCGGGATGATCGTCACCAGCGCACTCACCGGCCAGCTGATGACCCGCTTGGGCCACTACAAACCGTTCACCGTGACGGGAACAGTGCTGGGAACCGCCGGGTTCTGGCTGCTGCACACGATGGGGCCGGCGACGACCCACCTGGAGTCGACGGGGTACATGATCCTGACGGGGATGGGCATCGGGTTCATCATGCCGACGCTGACGATCGCCGCCCAGAACGCCGTCGACCGGAAGAACCTCGGCGTCGTCACGACGTCGGTCACGTTCAGCCGGAGCCTGGGCTCGTCGATCGGCGTCGCGGTCCTGGGCGCGATCCTGACCAATCAGCTGCAGAACCGCCTGGCCGACGCGTTCCCCGCGGGCGCCGGCGGGCAGGTGAGCAGCGGCGGCTCGATCGACCCGGACACCATCGCCGCGCTGCCGCCGGGGATCAAGTCGATCGTCCAGACGGCCATCGCCAACAGCATCGACACGGTGTTCCTGGTCGGCGTCGGGATCCTGGCCGTCGCGTTCCTGATCGCGCTGGCGCTGCCCCACGCGGAACTCTCCGAGGAAGCGCACGTCGACGTCGGCGAGGGCGCGCCCACATCGGCGATCCCCGACGACAACGAGGGGGCCGAGCCGGGCGCGTCCGCCGAATCGCACGACTGACCGCCCGGAGCTACTCTGTCGTCGGCGAGGACGCGCCGGCGGACTCGGCGGCCGACCCGGTGACCGTGTCCTCGACCTGCGTGTAGACGAGGACGGCGCCGACGGCCGCGAGCACGCTGCCGAAGGCGAAGGGGACGACGTAGGAGTAGCGGATCAAGATCCCCGATGACAACGGCCCGAGCGCGGTGCCGAGGCCGAACGACATGGTGAGCACCGACAGCTGCGTGCCCGACTGGCCCTGTTTGGCGATGTCGCCGGCGAGCGCCAGTGCCGGGGCGAACACCATCGCCCCGGCGATTCCCTGGACGAAGCGGGCGACGACCATCTGCCAGGGGGCGAACACCAGCCCTTGAGCGAACGTCGCGGGGACCAGCAGGACCAGCCCCCAGACGATGAACGGCTTGCGGCCGTAGCGGTCGCTCCAGGAGCCGATCGGCGTCTGCAACAGCACCTGTGCGCCGATGAACGCGCCGAACTCGATGCCGAACATCGTCGGTCCCTGGCCGAGGTGCTCGTTCACCAGGGGTTCGATGGTCGACAGCAGCGCGATGCCGATCGCCATGAACAGGCTGGCGACGCCGAGCGTGAACACCGGGTCGAGCAGGTGCTCGTCGGCGGGGTCGGTGATCGAGACCGAGACCTCGTCGCCGGCGGCCGCCTGGGTCCGTTCGGGGTCGCGGACCAACAGCGTCACCAGGACGAAGCTGACGATCGCGGAGGCGCTGGCGATGTAGAAGGCGGCGTCGAAGCCAGACAGGCCGAAACCGCCGAACTGGTACGGACCGGCGTCGACGACGAGGCCGGCGACGACCGGTCCCGTGCCGAACCCGATCAGGCGGAAGGTGTTGAACAGGCCCATGTTCCCCCCGCGGGTCTCCGTGGTGGCGAGTTCGTTGACCAGCGCGATCGTCGCGGGGATGGTGAAGGCGACGCCGATCCCCTGGATCGCGCGGATGCCGATCAGCGTCGGGTAGCTGGTCGCGAAGGCGTAGGCGGCGTCCGTGACCGCGAGGATGGCCAGCCCGATCAGCACGAACACCCGGCGCTTGCCAAGGCGGTCCGAGAGGCGGCCGGTGAACGGCTGGCCCAGGCTGTTCAGCAGGCCGAACATCGAGAGGATGACGCCGGTGATCAGCGACTCGGTCAGCCCGAAGGTCGTCCCCGTGACGACCTGGCTGCCGATGTACAGCGGCAACACGACGATCAGAAACGAGTTGCCGACCGAGTCGGCCATCCGCGCCAGCGCCAGAACGAGCACGCGCCGGTCCAGCCCGAGGACGGTCATCCAATCGTCCTCCGTCGGCCCGATCGGGGCGAGCGATCCGCCCGGTCGAGCCCGGTGGACCGAGACCGATGCGAGCCGTCTGTGACCGCGGCCGAGCCACTCGCGCGAAGGGGCCTGGAGATGCTCACGGTGGGGTGACTAACTGTGTAGTCGCCATGGTTCTTGCGGAACTGCGGATCGCCGACCGCACACGGACCGGCCGAGCGCGCCCCGGCCGCCGGACGGCCGCCACACATATACGGAGCGGGACCTATCAGCACGTATGAGTGAACCAGGGGTATCGGCGGCGACCGAGCGGGACCGGCTGATCTTCGGTGCGGGCTTCGCGTTCGGCGTCGTGTTCACGCTGCTGGTGCTGGCGGTCGTGCTCTCGCCGCTGGTGCCCGGGCCCGTCTCCGCGGACGCGCTCTTACATCCGCGGGTGCTGGTGCCGATCGGCGCGGCGATCGCGCTCGCGGCGGTCGCCAGCCTGGCGCTGTACGCTCTCGCCCTGCCCGAGCGGGGGCTGGGGCTCCGGGAGGGGGCGTCGCTGGGCGACCGTGGCGGCGATCGCGAGCGCGACGCCGAGTGAGCGGCGACCGTCCGACTTTTGTCCGCACCCGCCCCACGTCGGGGCAATGACCGACTTCGACCCCGAGCGCTTCGAGGACAAGTACGCCGAGTACTTCGCCGAGCTGCAAGACGCCTACAAGCGCGCCTTCCAGACCATGAACGACCGCTACGACTCGGAGCTGATCCACGGCATCGACCAGTTCGTCCTCAACGAGAGCGAACCCATGTACGAGGGCGACGGGCAGTTCCGCATCGACCTGCCCGACCAGCCCTACGAGCGCCTGGAGGGCGTGCTCGTCGACGAGGAGAAGTTCGAGCAGGTGCTGGATCGCTACCGCGCGGAACTCCGGACCGAACTGCGCGTCGTCTTCGGGTTCGAGGAGTGAACAGGCCGGAGATACGTCCGTCAACCAACACGTCGGGGAGGGCAACGACTAAGCCGCTTGCCGGGTGTACGACAGGTACGTAACCTCGCATGTCAGCAGACACAGGCGAAACGAACGGCGGCGCGCAGGATTCGTGGTTCGCGCGGTACTTCGGGTTCGAAGAGCACGGGACGGACCTCACGACCGAGGTGATCGCGGGGATCACGACCTTCCTCACGATGAGCTACATCGTGGTGGTCAACCCCGCGATCCTGACGGCGTTCCCGGACGACAACACGCCGGGCGGGATCGCGATCACCGGGTACGGGCCCGGGGAGGTGTTCCAGATGCTGGCGGTCGTCACTATCGTCTCCTCGGCGGTGGCGATCTTCGTGATGGCCTTCTACGCGAATCGGCCCTTCGGGCTGGCGCCCGGGCTGGGGCTGAACGCCTTCTTCTCGATCACCGTCGTGGGCCTGCTGGGCGTGCCCTGGCAGACGGCCCTCGCGGCGGTCGTCACCGAGGGCGTGATCTTCATCGTGCTGACGGCGATCGGCGCCCGGGAGTACATCATCAAGCTGTTCCCCGAACCCGTCAAGTTCGGGGTCGGGACCGGCATCGGCCTGTTCCTGGCGATCATCGGGTTGCAGGCGATGGGGATCGTCGTCAACAGCCCGGCGACGCTGGTGACGCTCGGGCCGATCGCGAGCGACCCGGTGGCGATCCTCTCGATCGTCGGGCTGTTCCTGACGTTCGGACTGTACGCCGCGGGGATCCGCGGCTCGATCGTCATCGGGATCGTCCTGACCGCCGGGATCGGGTGGGCGCTGACGCTGGCGGGCGTCTTCGACCCCGGCGTACTCGCGCCGGAGTCGCTGCCGGCGGCGCAGTACGACGTCACGCCGCTGGCGGGCGCGTTCGTGCAGGGCTTCCAGAACGTCGACGCGTTCGTCTTCGCGCTGATCGTGTTCACCTTCTTCTTCGTGGACTTTTTCGACACCGCGGGGACGCTCGTCGGCGTCGGGCAGGCCGGCGGGTTCCTCGACGAGGACGGCAACTTCCCGGACATCGACAAGCCGCTGATGGCCGACGCGGTCGGGACGACCGTCGGCGGCATCCTCGGCACCTCGACGGTCACTACCTTCGTCGAGTCCGCGACCGGCGTCGAGGAGGGCGGCCGGACGGGCATGACCGCCCTCGTGGTCGGGATCCTGTTCCTGGCGTCGCTGGTCGTCGTGCCGCTGGCCGCGGCCATCCCGCAGTACGCCTCCCACATCGCGCTGGTGGTCGTCGCGGTGCTGATGATGCGCAACGTCGTCGACATCCAGTGGGACGACTTCGCCCACGCGGTGCCGGCGGGCCTGACGATCATGGTGATGCCGCTGACGTACTCGATCGCCTACGGGATCGCCGCGGGGATCATCAGCTACCCCGTCGTCAAGACCGCCCAGGGCGAGTGGCGCGACGTCAGCGTCGGCCAGTGGCTGCTGGCGGTCGCGTTCCTGGTGTACTTCGTGGTCCGCACCAGCGGCATCCTGCAGTCGGTCGCCTGAGCGGCCGCGAGCGGGGCGCCGTGCAGCGGTTCTCTGCCGTGCAGTGCGGTTCTTCAGCATCCGGCGCGCCGCAGGCGCGCCGGTTGACTGCTGGCGAACGACGTGAGCCAGCAGCCATTTTTGATGCAGCTTTTTCGAGGAGTGGTGTCCGCAGGCCGCCCGTGGCGGCCGAAGACACCCGACGATGAAAAAGGTGCGAGCCCACAAGCTCTAAGCACGCTGAGACCCTAGGCCGGGTACGATGAGTACGGAGACCGAGGAGGGAAGCGAGGACGAACTTCGCGAGCAGGTCGCGAACTTCCTGCGGCGGAACTTCCCCCAGATTCAGATGCACGGTGGCAGTGCGGCGATCCAGAACATCGACCGGGAGACCGGCGAAGTGACGGTCCAGCTCGGCGGCGCGTGCTCGGGCTGTGGCATCTCCCCGATGACGATCCAGGCGATCAAGACCCGGATGGTCAAGGAGATCCCCGAGATCGAACAGGTCCACGCCGACACGGGCATGGGCGGCGGCGGCGGTGGCGGCATGGGCGGCGGCATGAGCCCGTCGTTCCCCGGCCACGAAGGCGAGGACGACGGCGAGGACGAAGGCCCCCAGGCCCCGTTCTGACCGGTCGATTCAGTCAGCTGTTTCTCTTCGGCGGTCACCGCGCAGTAGCGACGCCGGCCGTCGGGCGGCGACCCCGCTGACCGGGCGATTCGCAAGGCCTTTGGCGCCGATCGGGCTACGTCGGCGCTAATGGGCGACGTCTGTGTAACGGTGCCGACGGTCCGCAATCCGGAGTGCGTGCGCGCGTACGTGACCAACGCGCGCGAGCACGACTTCGACCTCGAGCGCCTCCACTTCCTGCTGGTGACCGAGGACTTCTGCGACGCGGCGGCCATGCGGGAGCTGCTCGCAGACCTGGGCGTCGCCGGCGACGTCTTCGGCGCCAGCGAGCGCGAGGCGTGGTTCGCCGAGCGCGACCTGGCCGAGTACGCCGACGTGATCCCGGCGAACTCCCACGCCGAGACCTCCTTCGGCCTGCTCTGGCAGCTCGCCCACCCCGAGTACGAGTACGGGGTCTTCCTCGACGACGACACGGCGCCCCATCCGGACGTCGACTTCTTCGGCGCGCACCTCGAGCGGCTGGGGGCGACCCCGACCGTCGAGCACGTCGCCGCCGACGAGCAGTGGGTGAACGTCCTCTACCAAAATGTCGAGCGCCACGGGCTGTACCCGCGGGGGTACCCCTACAGCGCCATGGACGAGACGGTCCGGACCGAGCGCCGCGAGGCCGACGAGGTGGTCGCCGTCCAGGGCCTGTGGACGAACGTCCCGGACCTGGACGCGGTGCGCATCCTGATGGACGGGGACCTCCGCGGGCAGGCGCGCACGCGCACCCGGCGCGAGGACTTCCCGGAGGACTTCGTGGCCGCGCCGGGGAATTTCCTGACGGTGTGTTCGATGAACCTCTCCTTCCGCCGGGAGGTGATCCCGGCGTTCTACCAGTTCCCGATGGACGACAACCGCTGGGAGATCGGCCGCTTCGACGACATCTGGTCGGGGCTGACCCTGAAGAGCGCCGCCGACATGCTCGGGAAGAGCGTCCTGACTGGCCACCCGCTCTGTGAGCACAACAAGGCCGAGCGCTCGACGTTTTCGGACCTCACCAACGAGGTCCCCGGGCTCGAACTCAACGAGCACTTCTGGGAGGCGCTGGCGGCCGCGCCCGACGACGCCGCGGACTACTACGACGCCTACGAGGCGATGATCGACGCCGTCGACGACTACGACTTCTCGGCGTACGAGAACGCGGGGTTCGTCGACCTGTGCGTCGAGCGCATGACCGACTGGCTCGCGGTCTGTCGCCGGCTGGACCCCGCGGTCTGACCCGATACGGGGGCAGACAGCGCCGATTCGAGGGCGACGGCGCGGCGAGGGCGGCCGGCGAACGGAAGCCGGCAGACTGTTGAGTAACGGGCGCATAACCTTCCGAGGAGAAGCCGATGACCGGGTCGATGACGGGCGAGACGGCGACGAACGTGCTGTTCGTCGTGCTGGACACCGTGCGGAAGGATCACCTCTCGGTCTACGGGTACGACCGCCCGACGACGCCGACGCTCGCGGCGCTGGCCGAGGAGGCGCGGGTGTACGAGCACGCCGTCGCGCCGGCGCCGTGGACGCTGCCCGTCCACGCCTCGTTGTTCACGGGGCAGTACCCGAGCGAACACGGCGCCACCCAGGAGGACCCCTACCTGGCCGACGCCACCACGCTCGCGGAGTCGCTGTCGGCGGCCGGCCACGACACGGCCTGTTACTCCTCGAACGCCTGGATCACCCCATACACGCGGCTGACCGCGGGCTTCGACGCCCAGGACAACTTCTTCCAGGTGATGCCCGGCGACGCGCTCTCGGGGCCCGCGGCCTCGCTCTGGCAGGCCATGAACGACAGCGACCGCCTGCGCTCGGTGGCCGACTGGCTCGTGAAGGCGGGCAACCGCGTCCACGAGTACCTCGCCGAGAACGGCGGCGGCGACACCAAGACGCCCGCGGTGATCGACAGCACCATGGAGTTCGTCGACGGCGCCGACGACGGCTGGTTCGCGTTCGTCAACCTGATGGACGCCCACCTGCCGTACCACCCGCCCGAACCCTACGCCGAGGAGTTCGCCCCCGGCGTCGACTCCACCGAGGTCTGCCAGAACTCGAAAGCGTACAACTGCGGCGCCCGCGAGATCGACGAAGACGAGTGGGACGACATCCGCGGGCTGTACGACGCCGAGATCCGCCACATGGACGACCAGCTCGGCCGTCTGTTCGACTGGCTCCGCGAGCGCGGCGAGTACGAAGACACCGCCGTCGTCGTCTGTGCCGACCACGGCGAGCTCCACGGCGAGCACGGCCTATACGGCCACGAGTTCGCGATCTACGACGAGCTCGTCAACGTCCCGCTGCTGGTGAAACACCCCGCGGTCCCCGCCGGCGAGCGCGACGACGAGACCACCGTCGAGCTGGTGGACCTCTATCACACGGTGCTCGACAGCTTCGGCGCCGAGGCGGCCCCGGGCGCCACCCCACTCGACCGCCGGCGCTCGCTGCTGTGCGAGTCCTACCGCGCGTTCGACGAGCCGGTCGTCGCCGCCGACGCGCTGGCGGCCGACGCGGACGCGATCCCCCGCGAGCGCGGCGCCTACGCGTTCGTCGAGTACCATCGCCCCGTCGTCGAGCTGCGCCAGCTCGAGGCCAAGGCCGAGGCCGCGGGGATCGACCTCCCGGCGGACTCCCGGTTCTACTCGCGCATGCGCGCGGCACGCAGCCCGGTCGGGAAGTACGTCCGCAACGAGCGCATCCCCGACGAGGGCTACCGCCTCGACGCCGACCCCGGCGAGACCGAGAACCTCGCCGACGGCGACGACCCGGCCGTCGCCGCCGCCCGGGCAGCGCTCGCAGACTTCGAGGCCGACGTCGGCGGCGAGTGGTCCGCGGTCGCGGCCGACGACCCCCTCGCCGACATGGGCGGGGAGGCCAAAGACCGCCTGCGCGAGCTCGGCTATCTGGAGTGAGGGGCTCGTCTTGTTCTGCGTCCCCGCTCGCTCGTTCCGTGGCCTCGCAGTCTCGCGGCTCCGCCGCTCGACGATTCGAGGACTCACTTCGTTCGTCCTCGCCCCGCTCGGCCACGTGCTTCCGGCGGGTATTAGTCCCACGCGCCCCGCAGCTCACACATGACCGACCAGGCGCTCATCGACGCGCTCAGGGAGTCCGATGCCGTCCGGTACGGCGAGTTCGAGCTCTCCCACGGCGGCACGTCAAGCTACTACGTCGACAAGTACCGCTTCGAGACCGACCCCGACTGCCTGGGGCTGATCGCCGAGGCCTTCGCCGACCGCCTGGCCGCGTTCCCGGACGCGAAGCTGGCTGGCGTCGCGCTCGGCGCCGTCCCGCTCGTGGCGGTCACGAGCGTCGAGACCGGCCGGCCCTACGTCATCGCGCGCAAACAGCAGAAAGAGTACGGCACGGCCAACCTGATCGAAGGCGAGCTGGCCGAGGGCGAGGAAGTGATCGTCCTCGAAGACATCGCGACGACGGGCCAGAGCGCCGTCGACGCCGTCGAAGCGCTGCGCGAGGCGGGCGCGGTCGTCGAGCGGGTCGTCGTGGTGGTCGACCGCCAGGAGGGCGCAAGCGAGAACCTGGCCGACCACGACGTCGAACTGGAGGCGCTGCTGACGGCCGAGGAACTGCTGGCCGACGCCGAGCGCGAGGGCGCGGGCGGCGAGTGAGGCCATGGCGCGCGAGCCCCCGGGACCGGAGAACGCGGAGCACTTCTTCGACCGGTTCGTCCACCCGTGGCTGGCGGCGGCGACGACCGTCGGGCTGGTCACGTGGCTGGTGTCGTTCCTGCTGGCGGCCACGGGCGTGATCGGCGAGAACCTCTCGGGGTACTACCACTCGCCGACGCTGTTTTTCGCCTCCGGGCTGGTCGGCCTGCTGGGGATCCTCATTCTGGCGGTCTGTACCGCGATCTTCCTTGTGCTGCTGGCGCGGCGCGAGCTGGGCGCGCGGCTGTAGCGGGCAGACTGGAGCGCCGGCAAACTGGATCGCGACGGGGGGACGCGGCGGCCTCAGGCCGGGTCCAGAAAGACGGTGACGATGCCGACGACGAGGCCGGCGACGCCGAGAAAGAGCGACCACTGCCCCCACTCGCCGGCGAGCGCGCCGGCGAGCAACACGACGGCGACCAGCTTACTCAGCAGGTCGACCCAGCGGAGCGCGCGCGGGGACAGCGGGACCTCCATCTACCCGGCGAGGCCGAGCCGGCGCTTGCGCAGGCGCAGGACGGCGTAGACCAGCAGCGTCCAGACGATCGGCACCACGGCGCTCATTCCTAGCAGGTAGGGGTCGAGCACGGCGGTGGTCGTCCCGAGGACGTCGGCGAACGTCTGTTTCATCCCCGCGATCGAGAGGACGATGACGAACATGATGGCGCCGACGCCGATGGCGGTCTGGGCCGGACGGTCGAGCGGGTCGACCGTGAAGTGCTTGGGCTCGTCGGAGTTGTCGATCAGCGGCCAGACGATCATCACGCCGATGGTCAACAGCGGGAGGACGATCCCGCCGAGCAGGCGCCCGGGTAGCATCTTCAGCGCGCCGAACACCCACATGAAGAACCAGTCCGGTCCGACGCCGGCCGGGCTGCTCGCGGGGTCGGCCGGCCCGATGACGGCGATGCGCTGGACCGGGAAGAACGCGGCGAGGAACGAGATGGCCGCCGTCGTCAGCAGGAACACCACCGTCGACAGCAGGAACTGCTGGGGGAACAGCGGCGCGCCGACGACGAAGTCGTCGTCGTCACTCGCGGGGCTGCGCGGCCCCCCGCGCGAGGACGGCGCGTGCTCGGTGTGTTTCTGGCGCATCAGGATGGCCATGTGCACGGCGATGATCGCGACCAGCGCCGCCGGGATCAGGAAGACGTGCAGGAAGAACATCCGCGGGAGCACCTGATCGGCCGCACCGGGCCAGGCGCCGCCGAACACCAGCCCCTGGAGCCACTTCCCGAGGTACGGCACCGAGCCGGTCATCTGGAACCCGATGGTGGTCGCGGTCTTGCTGAAGTTGTCGTACGGCAGGGCGTAGCCGAAAAAGCCCTCCACGAGGGCGATCAACAGCAGCGTGCTGCCGACGAACCAGTTGGGCTCGTGCGGGTTGCGGTAGGCGCCGCTGAAGAAGATGCGGAACATGTGCAGCGCGATGGAGGCGATGAAGATGTACGCCCCCCAGTGGTGGGCCATCCGCAGGAACATGCCGAACGGCGTGTCGTAGGTGATCGACAGGACGCTGGCGAACGCGCCGGGCACCTGCGAGCCGGTGTAGGACATCGCGTTGCCGTCGTAGGCCACGTTCTGGGCGACCGGGTTGTACAGCAGCCCGAGGAACGTGCCGGTGATCACGAGGACGACGAACGAGAACAGCGCGATCTCGCCCAGCAGGAAGGAACCGTACTTGTCCTCGGGGAAGGCCTTGCCCAGCAGCTCGTGGTTGAGTTCGAGGCGGGCGTCCAGCCAGCGGAACAGCCGGCTATTGGGATATTTCTCGCGGACTTCGAGGTGGACGTCGTCGATGGGCTCGCCGCCCGAGCGCGTGGGGCCGGAGTGCTCTACTTCGGAGGCGGCGTCGCCGTCGCGTGGAGTTTCAGTTGCCATCAGTGATCACCCCTCCGGGCCGATCGGGCCCTCGAAGGGCCCGGTGGCGATCAGCAGCTGCTTTTTGCTGTCGTCGGTGACGCCGATCGGGAGCTGCGGGAGCGCCCGCGGCGCCGGGCCGCCGACGACCTTCGCGCCCTGCGTCGGGTCGTACACCGACTGGTGGCACGGGCACAGGAGGTTGCTGCCCTGGGTGCTGCTGACGAGACAACCCTCGTGGGTACAGACCTTCGAGTAGGCGGCGTACCCGTTGGCGAGGGCGTCGATCTTGGTGGGCTCTTTGTACTTGTCCTTGGGGAAGCGCACGAGGATCGTCGCGGTGCGCTTTTCGGCCATGGCGCCGCCGCCCTCCTTCTCGGGGTAGACGGTCATGGTCTTGAGCTGGTCCTCCGGCAGGGCGTCCTTGGCGTTGACGGGATTGCCCTCCTTGTCGACCAGGCGCGTGCCCTTGACGTAGGCGGGGCCCTCCGGTTCGATCTTGCCGGCGTCCGAGAGGCCGGCGATCCCGGAGACGAAGAACCCGCCGATGGCGCCGGCGCCGGCGACCGCGGCCAGCACCTTCGCGACGTGGCGCCGTTCGATCTCGATCTCCTCGTGCTGTTCGTCCTCGGGGTCGGGCGTTGAGTCGCTGGCAGTCATTCTGAGTGGTCCCTCCGTTCGGCGACGTTGATGCTCGGGACGAAGAACACGGCGTACACCAGCAGCGTGGCGGCCATCGAGAGGAACGCCATGCCGGCGTAGACGCCGATGAACTGGTTGCGCGCGGCGCCGAGGCCCTCGGCGGCGACCAGCGCGGCGAAGATGACGGTCGTCCACGAGAGGGCCGCGACCGCGATGAGGCCGGTCCGGTTTGCCGGCGCCGGCCAGTAGTCGACGATCCAGCGCTCGGGCGTCTGGAGGTACGGCGGCACGCGGATCGTCCCGCCGCCGTCGGCGACGACCGACTCGGTACCGTGGCCAAGGCGGTGCAGGAAGCGGGTCGCGCCGACCATCACGGCGACGGTCACGAGCAGCGCGACCCACGAGATGACGCCGGCCTGGTTGGGGCCGACCTCGGTCGGCGCGGGCATGAACTTGCCCGTGGGGTTGATCGCGGCCGACTGGTTGACCGCGACCGGCTCCGCGCCGGTTCCGAGACCGATCCCCCCGCCTTCGGTCCCGCTGGTGAGCGCGACGTACCACATCGGCCCGAGCACCGCCGCGATCAGCAGGACGATCACGACCGTCTCGCGTCTCATCGGCGATCACCAGCCTCTCTGCGTGTCTGTTCGTCACCGTGGCGTTGCCGTGATTGAGTGCTCATGGCTGAAGACAGCGCACGTTCCGTAAGTGGCGTTGGCCCGCGCGGCGACCCAGCGAGCGGACGGCAGGCTCCGATCCCACCAGCGGCCGCAATCGACGCGGGGGAGGCCATTCTCACCTGAATCTCGCGGGCGTTGCTTTATCCCGCTTCCGATACGGGCGCGATTCGATCACGGACGATAATGAGAGACCGGAGGCGATCGCGGGTCGAATCCGACAGAGATACTACTCGCAATCGGCGAGGTGCACACGAAGACTGTGGACTCACTGCGAGGACACCAATGAATCGACGCACCTATCTGGCACGCCTCGGCGCGGGCGGGGCCGCGACGGCCGCGCTGGCCGACCCGGCGGCCGCCCAGTCCGATGGCAACACGACCGGCGACTCGAGCGGCGGGAACAAGACCCACGAGATCAAGATGGTCACCGAGGGCGGGGAGTACTACTTCGACCCCGTCGGCCTCCACGTCAAGCCCGGTGACACCGTCAAGTGGGTCATCGACTCCGGCGGCCACACGACGACCTCCTACTCGAAGAGCAACGGCGCCAAGGACCTCATCCCGAAGGGCGCCAAGGGGTGGGACAGCGGCATGCTGAAGAAGAAGGGCGCGAGCTTCGAGAAGACGTTCACCGTCGAGGGCACCTACGACTACTACTGCACGCCGCACAAGACCCTGGGGATGGTCGGCCGGATCGTCTGCGGCGAGCCCGGCGGCCCCGCGACCGAGGGCGAGATCCCCAACAAGCCCGGCTCCGGCGTGATGCCCACCTCCGACGAGATCGTCAAGGAGGGGAGCCTCGCGTACCCCTACACTCCCAGTGCGGGGATGCAGCCGCTGCCCTGGCAGTTCTGGCTCGGCACCGGCGTCTTCGCGAGTGTCCTGACCTACCTGGTCTCGAAGTACGACCGCGCGTCCGGCCGGTACACCGAGGAACACGCCGACAACCGCCTCTAGACCGGCGCCCGCACCGACACCCCGCGCCGTCTCGCGGGTCCCACCGTCCGCCGCCGGCCGCCCAGGTCGCCGACCGTCGCCCGCTCGCGCCGACTCGTCTCTGCCTTTTCGCGCGTCAGTTCGCGGACCGCGAGCGGCCGCGTTCTCAGCCGGCCAGCGCTCGCGCGAGGCGCCGTCGCACGCGCCCGAGACGGCGGCGCCCGGGAGCCCCGCGATCGGCGTCGACGGCGCGCACGGAGTTGGCGACGACGAGCAGGCTGCTGGCGGCCATGGCCAGGGCGGCCAACAGCGGGTTGAGCACGCCCGCGAGTGCGAGCGGGATCGCGACGGCGTTGTAACAGAACGCCCACGCCAGATTCTCGCGGACGCGCCGACGCGTGGCCGTCGCGATCGACAGCACCGCGGGGACGGCGCAGACGTCGCCGGAGGTGACGACGACGTCGGCGGCGTCGGCGGCCAGCGCGGCGCCGTCGGCCAGCGCGATCCCGATGTCCGCGGCAGCCAGCGCCGGGGCGTCGTTGGTTCCGTCGCCGACCATCGCGACCGTCCCGCGCCCGCGCAGCCGGTCGATCACCGCCGATTTCCCCTCTGGCGGGACGCCGGCGAACACCTCGGAGACGTCCTCGCAGTCGCGGAAGCGGTCGGCCGCCGCCCCCTCGTCGCCGGTCAGGACCACGACCTCGCAGTCGGCGGCGAGGGCGGCGACCACCTCGCGCCACTCCGGTCGGGGGTCGTCGCCGGCGAGCGCGAGCGCGCGCGCCTCCCCGCCGATCCCGACGACGACGGGTACCTGCCCCTGGTCGTCGGCCGCGGCGGCGCGCGCCCGGAGGTCATCGGGGATCGCCCATCCGTGCTCGTCGAACAGCGCGGGGCGGCCGACCAGCACGGCGACGGGCTCGCCGTCCGGGCCGGGGTCGACGGTGCCGCTGACGCCGATGGCGTGGCGCTCGACGTTCGAGGCGGTACGCTGGCCAGCGTCGGCGTGCGCGCAGACCGCGCTGGCGACCGGGTGGTCGGCGTAACGTTCCAGCGCCGCGGCGACGTCGAGGGTCGACTCGTCGCCGACCACCGATTCGACAGTCATCTCGCCGGTCGTGAGCGTGCCGGTCTTGTCGAAGGCGACGACGTCGACCGCGGCGCTGCGCTCGATGGCGGCCGTCTCGGTGACGACCGCGCCGGCGTCCAGCGCCGCGCGCACGCCGGTCGAGACCGCGAGCGGCGTCGCCAGCCCCAGCGCGCAGGGACAGGACACCACGAGGACGGACAGCCCCGTCAGCACCGCGACGCCGGCGGGCGCGCCCGCTAGCAGGTAGCCGACCACGGTCAGCGCCGCGAGGACGAGCACCGCGGGCACGAACACGGCCGCGACCCGATCGGCGAGGCGCTGGACGCCGCCGTGCGTGCTCTGGACCTCCCAGAGCGTGGCGACCAGTCGGTCGAGCGTGCTCTCGGCGTCGTCGGCGACCGCGACGGAGAGCCCGCCCGAGACGAGGACGCTACCGCCGACGACCTCGTCGCCGACGCCGACCGCGCGCGGGCGGGCCTCGCCGGTGAGCAGCGACTCGTCCACGGCGCCGTCGCCCGCGACGACCGTCCCGTCCAGTGGGACGCGCGCGCCCGTCTCGACCACGAGTTCGTCGCCGGGGCCGACGTCGTCGATCGGGCGTTCGGCGACGCCGTCGGCGGTGCGCACGCGGGCGCTGTCGACGCGCTCTTCGGTGAGGTCGGCCAGGCCCGCGGCCGCGCGGTCCTTGATCGTCGTCTCCCAGTAGTCCCCGAGCGTGACCGCGAGCACGACGACCACCGAGACGTCGAAGTAGACCTCCCAGCCCCCGAGCGCGAGGACGACCACGCTGTAGCCGAAGGCGGCGCCCGCCGCGAGCGCGACCAGCAGGTCCATGTTCGGCCGGCGGGCGCGCAGGCTGACGAGCGCCCCCCGGAAGATGGGGTAGCCGGCGATGGCCGTCCCCGCGCCGGCGAAGACGGCGACGTTCCACAGCAGGTAGCGCCCGGCCACGCCAGTCACGTCGAAGAAGGGCAACAGGGGCTCGCCGCCGAGGTAGATCGGGTACAGGAAGAGGACGTACCACAGCATCACCATCATCCCGAAGAAGCCGCCCAGGACGAGGCGTACGCCGGTCGTCAGCGAGCCCTCCCGGGTGTCGCCGGCGTCGGCGGCGTCGCGCACGCGGTAGCCGTAGCCCGACAGCGCGTCGGGCAACTCGGTCGCGGTCGCCGTCTCGGGGTCGTAGCTGACCTTCAGCGCGTCGCCGGCGTAACTGGCCTCGGCGGCCGCGACACCGGGGACGTCGCGGGCGCGGGACTCCAGGAACGCCTCGCAGGTCGCACAGTGCATGCCGTCGACCGCGAAGTAGGCGGTCTCGGCGTCCTCGCCGACCGGCTCGTCGGCGCCGTCGCCGTCGTCGGGTTCGCGGAGCTGCGCGCGGGCGGTCGCGGCGTCGGCGGCGGCCGCGTCGTCGAGCGTCCGCGCGACCTCCAGGCAGCCGCGACAGCAGAAGCTGCCGTGGACGTCGTCGTCGGTGACGGGCGGGTCGGGCGTCGGGAGGTCACAGAGCGTGCACTGGGACATGCGGGGAGGGGGCGACAGTCAGTCGCCGGTGTCGGGCAGCGGCGCCAGCTGGACGGTCTGCTTGCTGGCGTCGTTGCCGATGGTCACGGTGGTGTCGACGGCCTTCGGCGCGGCGTCGGCGGGCAGGTCGTAGGTGGCCCGCAGCGTCGTCGACCCGCCGGGCTCCAGCGAGCTCGTCGTCGCGCCGCCGTCGACGGTCTCGTCGGCGTCGGTGGTGACGGCGCCCAGCGAGAGCTTGTAGGGGGCGTCGGCGGTGTTTTTCACGTCGACCGTCAGCGCGAGCCGGCTGCCGTCGCCGGTCGGTTCGAGCGTCGCGTCGGCCAGGCGCTCGGTCGTGGGCGTGTCGGGGCGGAGCTCGCCGCCGATGCCGACGGCGACGCCGGTGGGCTTGTCGTACGACGAGGTGCCGCCGCCGAAGTCCTGCCGGAGGAGCCCGACGAGGGTGCGGCCCTCGACGGCGACCGGGACGGCCACGCTGATCGGCGCGAGGTACCGGACGAACGACCGGCGGCTCCAGACCTCGCCCTCGGGGTCGGGCTGGGCGTCGGTGGCGGTGCGGTCCGCGTCGGTGTGGGTTTCCTGAGACATGGGTCTACGTGGGGAAGGGAGCGCTACCGGGCGTGAACAGCCCGTGCTGGAGCATCGTCGCGAACGGGACGCTGTAGGCGATGACCACCAGCAGGACGGCGATGCCGAACCAGATCCGGATGTCGTCCAGGATCCCCGGGCCGGCGTCGGCGCCCGACAGCGCCGGGGGGATCGACCCGTTGACGGCCAGCGGGCGGGCGCCGCGGTCGCCCAGCCACGTCGCCGTCACCGGGACGAGGAAACAGAGCAGCGAGACGAACAGCAACACGGCGCCGCCGATGAACTGCAGGTGCAGCATGTTCATCGACGTGATCGGCGTCGAGAACGCGACCTGGGAGTACTGCGGGACGGACGTCCGCCGGGGGACGCCGGCGATGCCGGCGCGGTGCATGGCGTTGGACATGAACACCATGCCCACGAACCAGACGTACGGCTGGACGGCCGCCAGGGTGCGAAAGCGCAGGCGCTTGCCGGTGATCTGGGGCAGCAGCCAGTAGGTAATCGCCATGAACGTCAGCGCGACCGCGGTGCCGACGGTGAGGTGGAAGTGGCCGGGCACCCAGAGCGTGTTGTGGATCATCGCGTTGACGTTCATGCCGGCGTTGATCATGCCGCCGAAGCCGCCGGCGGCGAAGATCAGGCCCGCGAGCGCGATGCCCGAGAACGACGGCTTCTCCCACGGCAGCGCGCGCAGCCAGCTGACGTAGCCGGTGCCGCCGCGCTGGCGGGCGCCGTGTTCCATGCTCGCGACGACCGTGAAGGCCGTCAGCAGGCTCGGCAGCAGGACGAAGTACGTGCTGGTCATCTGCACGAACTTCAGGCCCTGGGAGACGCCGGGGTCGCCGTACTGGTGGTGCAGCCCGACGGGCGTGCTCAGCAACAGGAACAGCAGGAAGACGATCCGGCCCAGCGCGTCGGAGAACAGCCGGCCGCCGGCGAGCTTCGGGAAGATCGTGTACCAGACGAAGTACGCCGGCAGCAGCCAGAAGTACACGACCGCGTGGCCGAAGTACCAGAACAGCGTCCGCGTCAACAGCGGGTTGACGCGGGGCAGCCAGCCCAGCGACCACGGCAGCAGGAAGACGACGACCTCGACGGCGACGCCCAGGCTGCAGATGAACCACAGCAGCATGGTCGTCACCGCCATGAACGTCTGCAGCGGGATGCGCTCGTCGGGGTTCTCGCGGCGCCAGTCGACCAGCGCGAGGACGTAGTCGATCCCGGCGCCGTACGAGCCGACGATCAGCAGCGCCAGCCCGAGGTAGAACGTCGGCGAGGCCTGCATGGGCGCGTAGAAGGTGTACAGCACCGCCGCGTGTAGCCCCAGGACGCCGAAGAAGTCGCCCAGGATCGTGACGAACGCCATGACGGTGCCGACGATCATCAGCGCGAGCCAGCCCCAGGTGAACCGGCGGTTGCGGAACGACTGGTCGAGGCTGCGCGTGACGCCCCAGGTGAACAGCCCGACGGTGAAGAAGGTCGTGAACACGAGCGCCATCAACACCCCGTGGGCGGTCAGGATCGAGTAGTACTGGACGGGCGAGAACAGCCCGCGGTACGCGCCCGTGCGGAACAGCGACTGCAGCAGGCCGAACAGGCCGCCGATGCCCACCGAGATGAACGCGACCGCGAACGACGCGCGGACGATCGCGGCCTCGTGGGGGAACTCGTCGACGTAGCTCACGCCGCCTCACCTCCGGTGGGACCGGCGGGCTGGTCGACTGGCGATGCGGTTCGGTCGCTCTGTGGTGCGTGCATGGCCTGTTGGGTGGCGCCGGTGGCGTTGCCGCTGGCATTGCCGGTGGCGTTCGCGCCGGTGCCCGAGAGCGCCGACGGCGGGACGACGACGAGCTGGCCCTCCATGTTCTGGTGGCTGGCGCCGCAGTACTCGTTGCAGACGACGCCGTAGGTCGTCGGGTGGTCGAACGTGGTCGTGAACTTCGTGACCTGGCCGGGCACCAACATCACGTTCAGGTCGGTGCCGACGACCTCGAAGCCGTGGACGACGTCGGCACTGGTCAGGTAGAACGTGACGGAGGTGTTGGCGGGCACGTAGATCGGCCGCTGGGAGCCGGGTTTCCAGGACCACTGCTGGCCGACGACGTGGACGACGTAGTGGTCCGATCCGTCCCAGTGGCCGCCGGGGTTCGCGAACGAGGTGTTACCGAGGTCGCTCGGATCGATGCGCTGGTGGGTGTCGCCGACGGTCGTGGTGCCGGCGACGGCGACGCCGTAGACGATCGAGGCGATTAGCCCCACGATGAACAACAGCGAGACGCCGAGCCAGATCTTCTCGAAGCGGTGGATTTCCATGTCGTACTCACCCCAGGATGTGCGGCCCGTGGCCGAGGAACTCGACGAAGTACATGAGCGTCCACGCGATCACGAGGATCGCGAGGTAGGCCGCGATCAGCGTCGCGGTGCCCCACGGGTCGTATTCGTCGTGCGATATCTCGGTCGTCGGTTCCCGCTCGGGCGCCTCGACGGCGACGGGCGGCTCGCTCGGGCCCGCCTCCTCGCCGAGCTCGTGGTAGCCCCAGGCGAGGTACCCGAGGACGCCGATGAAGACGGCGACCGACGGCCCGATGACGGTCAGGGTCTTGCCCCAGTCGACGGGCGCGCCGCCGCCACCGCCGCTACCGGTGGCGTTGCCGGTCACGTAGATCCCGCCTTTCATCCCCAGCGCCAGGTGCGGGTCGCAGTAGTACTTGTACGTGCCCGAGGCCTCGAACGTGTGCTCGTACGTGTAGCCCTTGTTCTTGATCGCGGACTCGCCCGACCAGCCCGAGGAGTCGGGCTTTTCGGCGACGACGATGTTGTGGGTGTCCGAGACCCACTCGAAGGTGACCTTCGTACCGGGGTCGATCTGCAGCGCGGGCGGCGAGTAGGCGTAGGAGCCGCCGTTGCCCTGCGAGCCGACCTTGACGGTGACCTCGTCCTGGCCGGTCCTGTCGACGGTCGACCCGTCGTAGTTGCCGACTGCGCCGCCCTGAGCCGCGTCCGTGAACCACTCGCCCCAGTCGGGGCCGCCGCCACCGCCGCCGCTCCCGCCGACGACGATGGCGCCTTTCATCCCGAGCGCCAGGTGGGGCTCGCAGTAGTACTTGTAGACTCCTTCGGTCTCGAAGGTGTGTGAGTAGGTGTAGCCCTCGTTCTTGACCGCGGACTCGCCCGACCAGTCCGACCCGTCGGGTTTGTCCTCGATCTTGACGTTGTGGGTGTTCGAGACCCACTCGAACGTCACTTCGGTGCCGGGGTCGATCCGGACGGCCGGCGGCGCGAAGGCGTACGTGCCGCCGTTGCCGTCGGCGCCGACCTCGATGGTGACGCTGTCCTGGCCGGTCTTGTCGACGGTCGTGCCGTCGTAGTTGTCGACGGCGCCGCCCGTGTCGTCGCCGAACCAGCCGCCGTAGTCCGGGCCGGAACTGGCGCCGGCCGCGAGGCCGCTGGCGGCCCCCAATACTGTGGCCGTTGCCACCCCATCACGAAGCAACGCACGGCGCGTGCGCGCGCCGCCGGGCTCACGCATGGGTATCACGGGCGCGCAGCCCTCGCGTCGCGTTGCCGAACGGTCGACGGTACAATGCTCGCATACTCGACAGTCTGGCGACGGGGGCTGGTAAAAGGGACACGTCAGTCTCATTACGTGGGAACCGCCGACCCGGTTTTCAAAATCGCGGGCGAACGCCCTGGTATGGAACGCGTCCCGACGAACTGGCTCGCCGCGCTGGCGCTGCTGGCTCTGATCCCCGTGGCGGTGTACCTGCTGGACCAGTCGGCGACGATCGCCGTGCTCGGGTTCGTCAACGTCTCGCTGCTCGCCGGCGCGCTGTACCTGTTCCTCGGTCCGGCGCGCGAGGAGAGCACCGCGACGCACTGACAGCGCCGTCCCGTAGCCACTTGTCGCCGGGCGGTGTACCGGCCGGTATGGTCTCCCGCAGGAGCCTCCCCGCCCGCCGCTGGTTGGCCCGCGGCGTCGTCGCCCTGACCGTCGCCCTGCTGGTCGGTGCGGCGACGGTCGCGACGGCGACCGCCGACCGCCGGACGGCCGGCCCCGGCACCGTCCGCCAGAACGCCACCGGCGAGACCGTCGTCTCCGTCCAGGGCTTTCACTTCGAGGGGGTCGCCAACCCCAAGAAGCCGGCCCGGGTCGTCGGCGCGGCGCCGAACGCGACGACCGCCTGGACCTACGACGGCGCCAGCCGCGGCGCCGTCTGGTTCTACGACGTCGATCCCCTCCCCGACGGACACCTGCTGGTCACCCAGACGGTCCCCGGCGACACGCTCGTCTACGAACTCGACCCCGAGAGCGGCCGTCGCGTCTGGCAACAGCGCCTCGACGCCGAGGACACCCACGACGTCGACCTGATCAACGGCGACGAGTTGCTGGTCGCCAACATGCGCAACTACGACCCGGGCGACGGCGTCAACCACGACCGGCTCTACGTGTACAACCTGACGACCGACCGGATCACCTGGCAGTGGCAGTTCCACGATCACTTCCCGGCGTCGGGCGGCGGCGACTACCGCGACGACTGGACGCACGTCAACGACGTCGACAAGATCGCCGACGGGGAGTTCCTGGTGTCGGTCCGGAACTTCGATCAGGTGATCGTCGTCAACCGCTCGAGCAAGCGCATCGACATGCGGCTGGGTCGCGACGGCGACCACTCGATCCTCTACGAGCAACACAACCCGGACTACCTGGTGAGCGACGCCGGGAACCCGACGATGCTGGTCGCCGACAGCGAGAACGACCGCGTCGTCGAGTACGCCCGCGAGAACGGCACCTGGAACCGCACCTGGCAGCTGACCGGCAACCTCAACTGGCCGCGTGACGCCGACCGCCTGCCCAACGGGAACACGCTGATCACGGACACGCTGAACCAGCGCGTGATCGAGGTGACGCCCCGGGGGCGAGTCGTCTGGGAGTACTACGCCGCGTGGGCGCCCTACGACGCCGAGCGGCGCTGGTACGGCGGCGGGTCGCGGGGGCCGACCATGGCCGACGCGAACGTCACCGGGAGCTACCGCGTCCACGGCGGCGCCGGCGAGGGGCCGATCGCTCACGAGACTGTCGGCGGGTGGCTCCAGCGCACCGGCCTCGAGTGGCTCGGCGCGCGCTACAGCCACGTCGTCCCGTTCGTCCGCCCGGTGTGGATCCCCAGCTGGGCGTTCGCCGGCTACCTCCTCGCCGCCCTGTCGCTGGTCGGGTGGGGGCTACTCGAGCTGGCGGTCAACCGCAGGCGGGTCGTCGCCGCCCTGGCGCGCCTGCGCGAGCGCGTCCGGACGACCGGGTGACCCGAAACGTGGGCCCGGCTGTCCGCCGGTGTCGCGTCACAGAGAGCGGTAGGCACGACCGCGACCGTGTGACTCATGGGCGCCACGCCGCAAGATCCGTCGATGACGAACCTCGAACTGTACACGCTCCCGGGCTGTCCGTTCTGTCAGAAGGTCATCGACAAGCTGGACGAACTCGGCCTGGAGTACGAGTCCCACGAGGTGCCGAGCGCGCACGCCCAGCGCACCGAAGTGAAAGAAGTCAGCGGCCAGACGGGCGTGCCGGTGCTCGTCGACCCCGAGCACGACGTCGAGGGCATGCCCGAGTCGAGCGACATCGTCGCGTACCTCGAGGAGACGTACGCCTGACGGTCGAACTGTAGAGCAGAAGCGACGCGCGGCAACTCAGGCCGGTTGGTCGCGCTCGGCGGCCCGCTCTTTGACGAGGTCCTCGAGGTCCTCGACGTCGGTGACGTTCTCGATCTCCTCGCGCTCGATGAGCGCGGTGCCGTCGACGGACGCCTGGCGAGCGCGATCGACGACGTAGATGGAGGTGGTGCGAGTGACGCGGCCGACCGAGGACATGATGCGGGCGCGCTTCTCGGCGGTCTCGGTGAACGCCGAGTGGCCGGTGAGCAGGCGAGACTCGTGGGCCTGGTCTTCGCTGATGGTGCGGAAGGGGGCGCGCTCGGTCGGGTGGACGTCGAAGCCGACGCGGGTGAGCACGGCGACGATCGGTTCGTCGTCGGGGTTCACCGCGGGGTCCTCGGGCGTGGGCTCTTCCTCGCGGATGTCCTCGGCGCCATCCAGCACGTCGACGGGCGCAGTCAGCGGTGCGTCGAACAGGTCCTCGAGTTGCGCGGCGACCTCGACGGAGGCGTTCATGCCGTCCTCGTACTTCGAGACCGTGCGGCGGGAGACGCCGAGTTCGTTGGCCAGCCGACCCAGCGACCAGTCGCGGTCCTCGCGGGCGTCCGCGAGGACCTCGCTGTCGATGGTGACGTAGAGGCCGCCGGGCGCGGCGTAGATCAGCGGCGGCACTTCCTCGACGAACAGGTCCATCGCCGTATCGGGCGAGAGGACCGGCACGCCGTGGCGGAAGTACGTGACGCCGGGCTTGAGGTCCTCGTCGCGCGTGCGCAGGCCGATGACCAGCGGCGTCGCGCGCAGGTACTCGCCCAGGCGGCGCATCTCGGCGCCCGTCTTGGCGTCGAAGG
Source organism: Haloarculaceae archaeon (assembly GCA_042217345.1). Taxonomy (GTDB): domain Archaea; phylum Halobacteriota; class Halobacteria; order Halobacteriales; family Haloarculaceae; genus Halorientalis. Next base: position 7,533 of record JBDGSW010000169.1, on the reverse strand, counting down.
CGTCGATGTTGCCCAGGATCTTCACGAGGAGGACGTCCTCCCCGCGCCGGGCGGCCACGTCGAAGCTCTTCGGTCGGATCGCACACCGGTCACTCACGAGGAACCCCGCGTCCCGCAGCATTGCGGTCACGTTCCCGACCAGTGCGGACCGTGACATCAGGGTACGTTTAGAGAGTTCGGACGTATAACGGTTCCGCCACCCCGCTCCCCCCGCGTCCGGCGGTTACCCCCCGAGACGGGCGGCAGGTTTTTATACTATCAGGGGGTCGAAACCGGTTACTTCGGGTGGATGCAACCGGGTGACGTGACAATCGTCGGCCTCGACGACACCGACTCCCGCACCCGGGGGATGTGCACCACCTACGCCGCCGCGCTGCTCGGCGAGCGCGTCCGGGCGGCCGGGGGCCGCGTCGAGCGCCTGCTGCTCGTGCGCCTGAACCCCGCCGTCGAGCACAAGACCCGGGGCAACGCCGCGCTGGCCGTCCACTGCGACCTCGCGGCCGACCGGGCGTTCGACCTGGCAGTGGACCTCGTCGGGGGCCTCGCCGAGACCGAGGACCCCCACACGAATCCGGGCGTCGTCGCCGTCGACGAGCCGGGCGACGACCGGGCGTGGCTGGGCAGAGTCGCCCGCGGCACCGTCCGCGCGTACCTCGACCTCGACGCCGACGTGCGCGAGCCGCTGGACGCGCGGGGGATCGCCCACCGCGGCTGGGGAACCGGCCAGGGCCTCGTCGGCGCGACCGCCGCCGTCGGCGCCTGGCACGGCTTCGACGCGGACGCGCCCGCCGACTGGCCGACCGACTGGACCTACGAGTGCATCTCCTACCGCGCGCGCGAGCGCTGGGGGACCGACCGCGAGGTCGACCGCGACTCGGTGTTCGCCGCCGCCGAGGCGCGCTACCCGACGGTCTGGGACACCGTCGACCGCGAGGCGCGCGAGGCGGTCTGCGTCCCGCACACGCCCGGGCCGGTGCTCCACGGGATCCGCGGCGACGACCCCGACGCCGTCCGGGCGGTCGCGGACGCGATCGAGAGCGAGCCGGTCGAACGCCGCGACCTGTTCGTCACCAACCAGGGCACCGACGCCCACCTCCGGGACGGGACGCCGGGCGAGATCGCCGACGGGCGCGCCTACCGGCTGACCGGCGAGGTGGTGGTCGCACCCGAAACCAGGGCCGGCGGCCACGTCTTCTTCGCGCTGGGCTGGCCGGACTCGGCCGTCCCGGATCGGGAGTGCGTGGCCTTCGAGCCGACCAAGCGGTTCCGCGACCGCGTGCGGGCTTTGCGCGCGGGCGACCGGGTGACCGCCTGCGGCGAGGTGAGCGACGGCACGCTGAAGCTCGAGAAGATCGCCGTCCGGGAGCGCGTGACCACCGAACGCGTCACTCCCGAGTGCCCCGAGTGCGGGCGGCGGATGGAGAGCGCCGGGCGCGACGCCGGCTACCGGTGTCGGGACTGCGGGACGACGGCCGACGGGAAGGTCGGGCGGCCGATCGAACGCGAGATCGAGGAAGGGTGGTACGAGGTACCGCCGCGTGCGCGCCGTCACATCTCCAAGCCGCTGGTTCGGGGCGGCTTCGACGCCCCGGTCCATCCGGAGCGGTGAGGCACAGCCGTCGTTGACGAGCAAACGGCTACTCGCCGGGCGTGGAGCCGCGGGGGACCGTCGCGGCGCCGGTGGCGTCGCCGAGATCGACGGCGCCGGTGAGCTGGCGGTAGGGGTAGGGGAGTTCGACGCCGGCGCCGAGCAGGCGCTCGGTGGCGCGCTGGACGTACGCCGAGCGGACGTGGACGACGTCCGTGCGGGCCGGTTCGCTGATCCAGAAGCGCGCCCGGAGGACGATCGCCGACTCCCCGAGGTCGACCAGGCGGACGCTGGGGGCCGGGCGGTCGAGGACGCCGTCCTGGTCGCGGGCGACGGCGACCAGGAGGTCGCGCACGCGGTCGATGTCCTCGCCGTAGCCGACGCCGAACTCGGCGGTCACGCGCAGGCGGTCCTTCGCGACGGGGTTGACGACGGCGTTGGTCGTCAACTCGGCGTTGGGGACGGTGATGAGTTCGTTGTCGAACGTGTGGACGCGGGTGACGCGGAAGCTGATGTCCTCGATGACGCCCTCGCGGTCCTCCCAGCGGATCCAGTCGCCGATGTTGTAGGAGGGATCGACAACGATGAACACGCCGGAGACGAGGTTGCCGAGGACGTCCTGTGCGGCGAACCCGAGCGCGATGGTGGCCGCGGCGGCGATGGCCTCGGTCGCCTGCAGCCAGTGGCCCAGGTCGGCCGCCGCGGCCGCGGCCAGGACGGCCACGACCAGGAAGGCCAGATCGAGCACCTTGAGAAAGGGGAGTTCGAGCGTCTGGTCGGCGCCGATGCGGTCGAGCAGCCGGCGGGCGGTCGGCACAACCAGGTAGTGACCGGGGAGATACACCGCGGCGGCCGTGAGGCCGAACGCGAGCACCGCCTCGCCCGTGGCGACCAGTCGAGTCAGCGTTCCGTCGACGGCGACGGCCGGGAGCATAGCGGCGCTTCAGGCGGCTGACGCTTGAATGTCCCGTGCGGATCGCGGACCGCGCCGTTACGCCGAGAAGTACCGCTCGGCGATCTTGTCGGCGGTGCGCAGCGCCAGCGCCTGTCCGGAGTTCGTCGGGTTCGGGCCGCCGAGGCAGTTGGCCAGCGCCGAGTGGTCGGCGACGAACAGGCGGTCGACGTTGTAGGCCTCCGCGCCCGCGTCGAGCACGCGGCCCATGCCCAGCGAGGACTGCATGTGCAACAGCAGCGGCGGCCAGTCGCAGCGGTGGACGTGCTCGGCGCCGGCCTCGCGGTGGATGCGCGCGGCGATGCGGGCGAGCTCGTCGCGGCGGGCGTCGTCGTCCTCGTGGGGCTCCCACTTGACCTTCGGGACGGGACCGTTCTCGTCGGCGAAGGTGCCGTCCAGGGAGACGCCGTTGTCCTGGCGGGGCCTGTCGTCGGTCAGCATCAGCAGCGACTTCGTCTGGCTGTACTTCGACATCTTGCGTTTGAGCTCCGCGCCGACGACGTACCCGCGGGTGTCCCAGGGCTCGTCGGGATCGACGGGGACGTCGAAGTCGTAGCCGGCCTGGCTGAACAGGTAGTGGCCGAACGAGGACAGCCCGGGGGTCATCCCGATGTCCTCGATGCCGCCGACGCCGGGCTTGTCGAAGCGGGTGGCGGAGTTCTGGCCGATCCAGGGGTCCATGTGCTGGGCCTCGGGGTTGATGTCGCAGATCGTGTCCTGGTCGTAGACGCCGACGACCCAGTCGAACCAGTGGGTCGTCAGGCCCTTGCCCACCCAGCCGTCGTCGGGCAGCCCGGAGTTGAGCCACAGCCGCGGCGACTCGATGCAGCCGGCGGCCAGGACGGTCGCGTCGGCCGTGATCGAGCGGGTCGTCCCGCTCCAGGTGTCGCGGAACTCGACGCCCGTGGCCTCGATCGATCCGGGGCCGTCGTCGGCCGTGATCTGCGTGACGTAGGCGTTGGGCCGGATGGCCACGCTGCCGGCGTCGGGGTCGTCGTTCGTCTGCAGCGCGCGCGGGACGTAGCCGTAGAGGCTGCCGCCCTGCTTCTTGCGCTTTTCGACGGGCGCGCCGCGGGGCGTCGCCGAGCCCTGGAAGGCGTCGGCGGTCAGCGTCTCGGCCGCGCCGACGTCCTCGTAGTCGAAGCCGCCCTCGTAGTCCGAATCGAGGTCCGCCGGCGGGTCACGGATGGCGTTGGGCTGGGGGCGCCACCCGGTCTCGGTGACGTTCTTCGACTCGATGAGGTCGTAGCCGGCGCCCTCGGCGCCCTCGATGAACACCTCCTCTTTGGCGGTGATCGGCGCCTCGTGGGTGTGCGTGATCTCCTCGTTGAGCTGGTAGTAGGGGACGAGATCCGCGTAGTCGATCGGCCAGTGGGGCTGGTCGTCGACGGCGTGGGGGTACGCCCGCGGGTGGTTCGCGAAGTAGTGCATCGAGGTGCCGCCGACGGCCGAGACCTGCCAGATGAACGCGTTCTGGTGGAGGTCGCGGAACCACGGCGCCCGCGAGGAATCGGCGGGCCCGACGCGCAGGTACCCCGCGGTGGGGTCGTTGGCGTCGGCCTCCCGCTGGGTGAGCTGGTCGTCGAGCACCGCGCCGTCGAGGTCCTCGGGGTCCGTGCTGACGGTCCCGCCCGAGTCGACGTTCGGCGTCGGCCACTGCTCGTTGCCGTACCACGCGCCGGCTTCGAGGACGAGCACGTCGAGGCCGTGGGCGTCAGCGAGCCGCCAGGCGGCCGCCGGGCCGTCGGCGCCGGCGCCGACGACGACCACGTCTTAGTCGGACTGGTGGTCGGTCATCAGTCCGCACCTCCGTCGCCCACGACCACGTCGTCACCCGTCAGGTCCCGAGGCAGGTCCAGTTCGTCGGCGGGCGGGTCGGCGAAGCCGCGGCCGGTCCGCTCGCGGACGACGTGGCGCCAGTCGGCCGCGTAGCCGGGGTTCGGGCCCGGGTACTCGTCCTGTTTGCGGCTCTGGACCTCGCCGGGGGCCTCGTAGAGGGTTCGCTCGCTGGGCGTGTCGGTCTTGGTGTCGCCGTAGCCGGCCCACTCGGTGTAGTAGCCGAAGCCGTGGAGGCCGTTGACGGCCATGACGACGTACTTCAGGATGCCCAGCTGGGGGACCATCGGCGAGAGTCCCTCGTCCAGGCGGTCGAGGACGCCGCCGTCGACGATCTGCCAGAGCGCGCGCAGGCGGTCCTCCCGCGAGAGCTGGGCGAACGTGCCGCCGCCGGGGAACGCCGAGTGGTCCCGGGAGACGGCGTCCTCGTTGTCCCCGCGCAGGATCAGTTCCGTCGCGACGACGTCGAAGACGAACGGGAACAGCTCCGCGTACGGGTAGTTCTTGGCCACCTTGTGGAAGGCCTCGTCGCCGCGCTCGATCAGCACGTCGAACTGCGCCGGGCCGGTGGCGTCGGCGCCGTACGGCGCGTCGGCGTAGGAGACGCTGACGTGCGAGACGCCGCCGAAGTCCAGCAGGTCCCGGACCCGGTCGCGCTGGTCCGTGACCCCGAAGTCGCCGCCGTCGACGAGGTCGATCAGCGGCCCCAGGTCCGCGGGGAACGCCGACGTGTCGACGTCGACCGGGAACAGGGCGGGATCCATCAGCCCGTCGCCGCTCGCGCCGTCGAGGCTCCCGGTCAGCGTCTCGGTCGTCCCCGAGAGCGCGCCGCCGAGGTCGCCGGTCCCCCCGGACGGCGCGTTCGTCTCGATGGGCGTCTCGAGGGCCTCCAGGCGGACCTCCTGGAAGTGGTCGAAGTCCCAGACGATGAACTTCTCGAGTTCGACGTCGAGCCCGCCGGGGACGTGTTCCGGACCGAGCTCGTCGCCCAGTTCGGGCGTCCGCGGGACGATGGCGTCCACGATCGCCCGATAGGTGTCCCGCGTGTGCGGGTCAGTGTCGAGCGGGGCGTTCAGCGCCTGTTTTGCGTCGGTCAGGGTCGCGTTCGATAGCGAGATCGCCGCCAGTCCTCCGAGTCCCTTTACCACGTCACGTCGCGTCGCGTCACCGATCTTGCCCATTAATTAACTACCTCAAATCGACGGGCGTACATTACTGAAATGGGAGATTAATACTACTGACAAAGGCGTCCAAACAAACGTGCGGCGGCGCGGTCACTCCCGATCCGGCACGTCGACGGGCGCGACCTCGCCGTCGCCGACCGGCCGGACGTCGAGCCCGCCCGACAGCTCCTGGGAGGGGAAGTCGATGCCGGCGGCCTGGAGGCGTTCGGCGGCGGTGCGGACGAACTCCGAGCGGATGCGGACGACGTCGGCGCGCTCGGGGCGGGCGATCCAGAAGCGCGCGATCAGGACGATCGAGGTCTCCTGGACGAGGTCGACGCGGACGCTGGGGGCCGGGCGCGCGAGGACGTCGGGGTGATCCGTGGCGGCAGACAAGAGGACGTCGCGCGCGCGGGCGAACTCACACTCGACGTCGAGTTCGAAGGTGATCGACAGCCGGCGGCGGTCCTTGGCGACGGGGTTGACGACGGCGTTGGTCGTCAGCTGGGAGTTGGGGACCGAGATGAGTTCGTTGTCGAAGGTGTGGACGCGCGTGGTCCGGAAGCTGATGTCCTCGATGATGCCCTCCTGGTCGCCCCAGCGGATCCAGTCGCCGATGTCGAAGGTGGGGTCGAGGACGATGAACACGCCGGAGACGAGGTTGCTCAACACGTCCCGGGAGGCGAACCCGATGGCGATGGTGAGCCCGGCGGTGATCGCGGCGGTGGCGGCCAGGAAGCTGGCGAGCCCGGAGACGGTCGCGGCGGTGAACAGCGCGAACACCGCGAGGAGGGCGTGGAGCACCTTCAGCGCCGGCAGCTCGACCGAGGGGTCGACGTCGAGGGCCTCCAGGCCCCGGCGGACCGCGGGCAACAGCAGGTAGCGGGCGGGGAGATACACCGCGGCCGTCGCGAGGACGAACACCACCGCTGGGACGACGATCCGGTCGAGCCGGGCGAGCAGCTGGGCGAGGGCGGGTGGGAGCGCCATCGCCCCCACTTCCACGTTCGGCCCCAAGAAAGTCGGTCGCGCGCGGACGAAAGGGTCAGTGCGCTGGAGTGCGAATCGGCAGGGGAGCCATGCCCATGGGAGCAGACGAGCGCGACGCCCTGGCGTACGATCTCGTGCAGTCGGACTTCGACGCCGTCGAACGCGGGGGCTACCGTGCCGCCTGGACTGACGACGACACCGCCGTCGTGGTATCGAGCCTGGTGGACGACGCCCGGCGCCGCTACGACGCCGAGGACCTCGTGCGCGCGGCCTCCGACCGGGAGGTCGAGAACGCGCGCGACGAGCCCGCCCCGTGAGCGGGCGCCGATCCCGCGAACGCCGTCAGTCCGCCGCGGTGTCGCGCCCGCCCTCGATGGCGACGAGTTCGTCGACCGCCGGGATCTCGGCGTCGCGCTCGGTGAGGATCTCCACGCGACGGGTCAGTTTGTCGCGCGAGTACTCGATGATGGGGACGGGATCGGTCGCCTCCCCGCGGGCGGAGTGGCGGACGATGCCGGCGACGAACGGCATCAGCTCCTGGAGCGTCTCCTGGACGACCGCGGCGTCGACGCCCTCGTCGTGGATGAGCGAGCGGACCTCGTGCATACCGAAGCCGACGTGGCGGCCCTCGTCGCTGCGGATGCGCGTGATGCCCGCGACCAGCCCGTCGAGGTTCGGGAACTCGCGGATGGTCACGTCGTCCGCACCGCCGTCGCTGAACGACGACTGCAGCCCGTAGTAGCCGGTCTGGGCCAGCACGCTCTCGACGACGAGGTGGTAGTGGCAGTACGCCTTCGCGCGCGTCTCCGGGGTGTCTTCGTCGAGCAGCCGGCGCATCGCGGCCTCGTTGCGGTCGAACAGCTCGACGTAGTCGTCGTTGTAGAAGCGCTGGTCGGTCGGGCTCGTCACCTCGAAGTCAAGCGCCTCCTCGACCGGGTTGACGACCTCGCGCCAGTAGCGGTCGAAGAACTGGGTGTGTTTGGCCTCCTCGTAGATCTGGCTGG